>NZ_ASSI01000025.1:0-6350 GCF_000466765.1 Burkholderia sp. AU4i
GCGATCGCACGCAACGTCGACGCGCTGCGCCGGCTGCTGGAGGCGCGCACCGAGCTGTCGAACCTGCTGTCGTACATGGACGGCAAGCACGGTGCCGAGCAGCTGATCGAGCGCGCGATCAACGATCCCGACTTGCTGAAGACGCTCGTGCGCGAACCGCACGCACCCGCGCAGGGCCGCGACGCGGCTCAATCGGAGGCCCGCGATGAATGATCCCGTCCAGTCCCGCGCAGACGCACGCGATGCCGCGCAACCGGCCGTCGCACACGACGAATTCGCGGCGCTGCTGCAGAAGGAGTTCAAGCCGAAGACGGCCGAGGCGCGCGAATCGGTCGAGCGCGCGGTGCGCACGCTTGCGCAGCAGGCGCTCGAACATACGGTCGGCATGACGACCGACGCATACGGCAGCGTGAAGCAGATCATCGCGGAGATCGACCGCAAGCTGTCCGAGCAGATCAACCAGATCCTGCATCACAACGAGTTCCAGACGCTCGAAGGTGCGTGGCGCGGGCTGCATTACCTCGTCACGCACACCGAGACCGACGAGCTGCTGAAGATCAAGGCGCTGCCGGCGTCGCGCAACGAAGTCGCGCGGATGCTGAAACGCTACAAGGGCGTCGCGTGGGACCAGAGCCCGCTGTTCCGCAAGATCTACGAGGAGGAATACGGGCAGTTCGGCGGCGAGCCGTTCGGCTGCCTGGTCGGCGATTTCCATTTCAACCACAGCCCGCCCGACGTCGAGATGCTCGGCGAGCTGTCGAAGATCGCGGCGGCCGCGCACGCGCCGTTCATCGCCGGTGCGTCGCCGGAGTTGATGCAGATGGATTCGTGGCAGGAGCTGTCGAACCCGCGCGACCTCACGAAGATCTTCCAGAACACCGAATATGCGGCGTGGCGCAGCCTGCGGCAGTCGGAGGATTCGCGCTACATCGGGCTCGCGATGCCGCGTTTTCTCGCGCGGCTGCCGTACGGCGCGCGCACCAACCCGGTCGACGAATTCGACTTCGAGGAAGACACCGACGCCGCGAACCACGACCGCTACACGTGGGCGAACTCGGCGTACGCGATGGCCGCGAACATCAACCGCTCGTTCAAGCAGTACGGCTGGTGTTCGTCGATCCGCGGCGTCGAATCGGGCGGGGCGGTCGAAGGGCTGCCGAGCCACACGTTCCCGACCGACGACGGCGGCGTCGACCAGAAATGCCCGACCGAGATCGCGATCAGCGACCGCCGCGAGGCCGAACTCGCGAAGAACGGCTTCATGCCGTTCGTGCACCGGAAGAACTCGGATTTCGCGGCGTTCATCGGCGCGCAGTCGCTGTACCAGCCGGCCGAGTATCACGATCCCGACGCGACCGCGAACGCGCGCCTGTCCGGCCGCCTGCCGTACCTGTTCGCGTGCTGCCGCTTCGCGCATTACCTGAAGTGCATCGTGCGCGACAAGATCGGCTCGTTCCGCGAACGCGACGACATGGAGCGCTGGCTGAACGACTGGATCATGAACTACGTCGACGGCGACCCCATCAATTCGTCGCAGGAAACCAAGGCGCGCAAGCCGCTCGCGGCCGCGCAGGTGGTCGTCGACGAAATCGAGGACAACCCCGGCTACTACACGTCGAAATTCTTCCTGCGGCCGCATTACCAGCTCGAAGGGCTTACCGTGTCGCTGCGGCTCATCTCGCGGCTGCCGACCGCGAAGGCGGCCAACGAATGAGCGGCGGCACACGCAACGATTGGACTTCAACGCGGCATTCATCCTGACATCGCACTGAAACGGAGACGGTTATGGGCGTGGCAATGTTTATGAAGGTGGACGGCGTGACCGGCGAATCGGCGGACGCGCAGCACAAGGGCTGGACCGACATCCAGTCGTTCACGTGGGGCGCGAGCCAGCCGGGCGCGATGGCGAGCGGCAGCGGCGGCAACGCGGGCAAGGCGAGCTTCAACGACCTGGTCGTCGCCGCGTACATGGACAAGGGGGCACCCGCGATCATCAAGAACTGCGCGAACGGCAAGCATTTGTCGTCGGTCGAGATCTCCGCGTGCAAGACCGGTGGCACGCAGGTCGAGTTCATGCGCGTGACGCTGCAGGAGGTGCTCGTCACGTCCGCGCAGGTCGCGGGGATCGATCCGGGCGACGTCGCCGACCGCCTGATGATGCACTACGGCTTCCAGGCCGCGAAGGTGAAGAAGCAGTACTGGCAGCAGAACGACAACGGCGGCAAGGGCGCGGAGGTGACCGTCGGCTGGAACATCAAGGAAAACACCGAGATGTGACGGCGCGGAGACGACCATGGACGACCCGCGAACCCGCGACGGCCGGGAGGGCAACCTGCGCGACCGGCTACAGCCCGCGCTGCTCGACCGGCTCACCGACGACACGCCGCAGCGCGCGAGCGAAGCGCCCGGCGCGCAGTGGATCGGCACCGAACGCCTGCGTGCGGCCGTGCTGCGCGATCTCGCGTGGCTGCTCAACACGCGCAACGCCGAGGACGGTTTCGTCGACTGGCCGGCGTTCGCGCACGCGCAGGCGTCGGTGCTCAACTACGGGATGCGGCCGCTCGTCGGCAAACCGATGTCGGGCGTCGAGCGGATGTCGGTCGAGGCGTCGATCCGCGACGCGATCGTCCGCTTCGAGCCGCGCATCGCGCCCGACAGCATCGACGTTCGCAGCGTGACCGATGCGCCGGGCGGCCGCGCCGGCGAACGGCGTCACAACGTGCTGCTGTTCGAGATTCGCGGCACGCTGTGGTCGATCCCGCATCCGCTCGAATTCGTGCTGCGCTCCGACCTCGATCTCGAGACGGGCGCGATGTCGCTGCAATCCGTGGCGGGAGCCTGACGCGATGGATACGCGCCTGCTCGACTACTACAACCGTGAACTCGCGTACCTGCGCGAGCTCGGCGGCGAATTCGCGCAGCAGTTCCCGAAGGTCGCCGCGCGGCTGCGGCTCAATGAATCGGGGCCGCCCGACCCGTACGTCGAGCGGCTGCTCGAAGGCTTCAGCTTCCTCACCGCACGCGTGCAGCTGAAGATGGACGCCGAGTTTCCGCGCTTCACGCAGGCGCTGCTCGATGCCGTGTATCCCGGTTATGTCGCACCGCTGCCGTCGATGGAGATCGTGCGGTTCGCGCCGATGCTGAACGAAGGCAGCCTCGCGCAAGGCTGGCGGCTGCCGGCCGGCACGGCGCTGCGTGCACGGCTGGCCGCGTCCGAGCAGACCGCGTGCGAATTCCGTACCGCGCACGACCTGACGCTGTGGCCGATCGAGCTGACCGATGCGAGCGTCACCGGCGCGCCGTCGTGGCTGCCGCGCGGTGTCGTCGCCGCACGGCAGGACGTGCGCGGTGCGCTGCGCATCCGGCTGAAGGCGCGCGGCGGCGCCAGGCTGTCGCAACTGCCGCTCGACCGGCTGACGTTCCATCTCGCGGGCCCCGAGCGCGACGCGCTGCACCTGCTCGAATTGATCGCCGCCCATGCGCTCGGCGTCGTGTGCCACGATCCGGCGCAGCCGCCGCGCTGGCTGCATACGCTCGATGCCGACGCGATCGTCCACGAGGGTTTCGATCCCGCGCAGGCGATCCTGCCCGACGACGGCCGCAGCTTCCACGGCTACCGGCTCCTGCGCGAGTATTTCGCGTTTCCGGCGCGTTTCCTGTTCTTCAGCATCGGCGGGCTGCGTGCCGCGCTCGCACGCGCGACCGGCGACGAGTTCGAACTGACCGTGCTGTTCGACCGTCACGACGCGGCCCTCGAAGCGGCCGTCAGCGCGCGCCACCTCGCGCTGAACTGCACGCCGGCCGTGAACCTGTTCGCGCGCCGCGCCGATCGCATCCAGTTGCAGCCGGGAGCGCGCGAACACCATGTCGTCGTCGATCGCAGCCGGCCGCTCGACTACGAGGTCTATGCGGTGCAGCGCCTCGCGAGCGAGCAGCGCGACGACGGCCAGTCGCGCGAATTCCGGCCGTTTCACGCGTCGTTCGCCAGCGACGACGGCAACCACGGCGCGTACTACACGGTGCGGCGCGAACCGCGGCTCGTCTCCGCCCAGGCGCGCGCGAACGGCACGCGCACCGGCTACGTCGGCAGCGAGACCTACGTGTCGCTCGTCGACAGCCAGTGCGCGCCATACGACGAGACGATGCGCTACCTGGCGGCCGACACGCTGTGCACCAACCGCGACCTCGTGCTGCTGCAGCCGCCCGGTGACGCGAACACGTTCACGCTGCGCGTGTCGGCCCCGGTCGACAGCATCGTCGCGATCCGCGGCCCGTCGCGGCCGCGCCCGCCGATCGCGGATGCGCAAACCGCGTGGCGGCTGATCCGCCATCTCGGGCTGGCGCGCCACACGCTGACCGATCTCGACGACGACGAGGGCGCGCATGCGCTGCGCGAACTGCTCAGCCTGCATGCCGACCCGGCCGATGCCGCGATGCGCCGGCAGATCGACGGCGTGCTGCGCGTGGCGTTCTCGCCGGTGTTCCGCCGGCTGCCGGCGTCCGGCCCCCTGATGTTCGGGCGTGGCGTGCAGGTCGACGTGACCGTCGACGACCATGCGTTCTCCGGCGAGAGCCCGTTCCTGCTCGGCGCGGTGCTCGAACAGTTCTTCGCGCGCCACGTGTCGATCAACGCGTTCGCCGAATGCGTGCTGACCAGCGCGCAACGCGGCACGCTCGCGCACTGGCCGGCGCGTGTCGGCAGGCGTCCCGCGATATGAAGCGCGACATGTCTCCGCGTACCGGAACGGCCACCGAAGCCGCACGCCGCGACGCGTGGTGGGCGCGCCTGCGTGCCGCGCCGCACGGTTACGACCTGTTCCAGGCGCTGCGCTGGCTCGATGCGCTGTCGCCCGGCCGCGCGCCGCTCGGCCATGCCGTGCGGCCGCGCGACGAGCCGGTGCGGCTCGGGCAGCGACCGTCGCTCGCGTTCGCGGCGTCGATGCTTGCCGGGGTGTCCGACGACGGCACCGTGCCGCCGCGCATTGCGATTCACGGATTCGGGCTGTTCGGCCCGAACGGGCCGCTGCCGACGCACCTGACCGAATACGCGCACGAACGCGCCGCGCAGCACGACGACCCGACGTTTGCCGCGTTCGCCGACCTGTTTCATCACCGGCTGATCCTGCTGTTCTACCGCGCGTGGGCCGACGCGCAGCCGACGGTGAGCCTCGATCGCCCGGAACGCGCGCGCTTCGACGGGTATGTCGCAAGCCTGATCGGCCGGGCGGCACAGGGCGACAAACCGGCCGCGCAAGCCAACGCCGATACCGACACGCTCGCGCCGCATGCACGTTATTTCCATGCCGGCCATCTCGTCCGGCACACGCGCAACCCGGAAGGGCTCGTGCAGATCCTGCGCCGGCATTTCGGTGTCGAGGCCCGCATCGTCGAGCACGTGCCGCAGTGGGTCGCGATCGAACGTTCGCAGCGCTGCACGATCCGCGCGACTCGGTCGACGCTGCGGGTCGGCGCCGTCGCGCTCGGCATCGCGGTGCGCGATGCGCAGTCGCGCTTCCGGATCGTACTCGGCCCGCTGTCGCTCGACGCGTACCGCCGCTTCCTGCCGGGCGGCCCGCATGCCCGGCAGCTTGCGCACTGGGTGCGCGAATACGTCGGCATCGAGTTCGACTGGGACGTGCAGCTTGAACTGGCGGCCGACGCGGTGCCGGCGATCGCGCTCGGCGCGCCCCAGGGCATCGGTCGCACCGCTTGGCTCGGGCAGCGGCTCGAACCGGGCCCCGCGCGTGACCTCGTCGTCCGCTACGACGTGCGGCGCGGCGGCGTACCCCTTCATCGCGAAACCGCCTAAACGGGAACCGTCATGTCCGATATCGGCCGCGCCAACCTGTTCGGAAAACTGAATCCGTTCCTCTACGAAACGCTCGAGCAGGCGACCGGCTTCTGCCGGCTGCGCGGCAACCCGTACGTCGAGCTCGCGCACTGGTTCAAGCAGATGCTGCAGCGGCCCGACGGCGACCTGCAGCGCGTGCTGCGCCACTTCCGGATCGACGATGCCGCGATCGATCGCGGGCTCGTCGCCGCGCTCGACAAGCTGCCGCGCGGCGCGGGCTCGGTGTCGGATCTGTCCGTGCATATCGACGACGCCGTCGAACGCGCGTGGGTGTACGCGACGCTGAAGTACGACGCGACGCGCATTCGCGGCGCGGTGCTGCTGCTCGCGATCCTGAAGACGCCGCAGTTGCGCAACGTGCTGCTGGCGATCACGCGCGAATTCGAACGCATCGTGCCGGACGTGCTCGCCGATGCGCTCGAATCGATCGTCGAAGGCTCGCCCGAGGCGCCGCCGGCCGGGCAAGCGGCGCCGGGCGGCGGCACGGCGTTGCGCGGCG
>NZ_ASSI01000026.1:0-8323 GCF_000466765.1 Burkholderia sp. AU4i
ACAGCGAGCCGATCGAGCTATTAGCCGACGACAGACCCGTCGACGTGGAGGACGACAGCGAAGTGACCGAGCTGTTGGCCGACGAGAGACCGGTCGACAGCGAGCCGATCGAGCTGGTGGCCGACGACAGACCCGTCGACGTGGAGGACGACAGCGAAGTGATCGAACTTTTCGTCGACGAGAGGCCGGTCGACAGCGAACCGATCGAGCTGTTGGCCGACGACAGACCCGTCGACGTGGAGGTCGACAGCGACGTGATCGAGCTATTCGCCGACGACAAGCCGGTCGAAGCCGACGTCGACAGGCTCGTGATGCTCGACGTCGTCGTGCTCGCGACCGAGTAGAGCTGGCTACCGTTGATCGCATCGGTGCTGGTCGACGTGACAAGACCCGCCGCGACGTTCTGGATGCGACGCTCGTTGCCCGCCGTACCAACGCTGACGACGCCGTTGGCAGCGCTTGCGCCCGCAAAGTTACCGAACGTCTGTCCACCGATCGTGGCGGAGTTGACCGAACCGGTGCCGCCCGTCGCCGTGTCCGCCGCACCTATCGTCGCCGAGTTGTTGCCAAGGGCGACGGAGTTTGCAACGTTGGCCGTCGACAGGTAGCCGAGCGCCATCGCGTTGCCGGCGGAAGCGGTCGATTGATAGCCCATCGCGACCGCATTGCCGTTGCCGCTGGCCGTCGCAAACGAGCCGATCGAAATGTTGCCGGCTTGAGAAGCATTGGATTGCTGGCCGATTGCAACGCTCTGGAGCGCACTCGCAGTGGCCACGCCCAGTGCAACGCTGCCGCCGCCGGCAGCGCTGGCGTTGACGCCGATCGCGGTTGCATAGTTCGCCGTCGCGGAACTCCCGTTCCCGAAAGCGGAGGCAGGCGCCGAAGCCCCGCCCGCATACGACGAGGCACCGATTGCGCTCGAACCCGCATAGGTCGCCTTGGCGCCGCTGCCGATACCGACCGAACCCGTCCCCGTCACGCTGTTGCCACTGCCCAGGGCAACCGCACCGGTGCCGTTCGCCGAGTTGCCGTTGCCGAGCGCGACCGCGCCCGTACCGCTTGCCGAATTGCTGGTGCCGAGCGCGACTGCGCCGTCGCCGCTGGACGTTTGCGCGCGGCCGATTGCCACCGCGCCGCCGTTCGCGCTACCACTGTTGGCCGTCGTACCCGACGAACCGATCGCGACGTTCTGGCCGGTTGCGCCGGAAATGGTGCCATCGCCCTGTGCAATGCCGTATGCGCCGTTGGTCGTCGCACCGCGGCCGATCGCGATGCCGGACGTTGCGCTGGAGGTGACCGACGATTGGCCGCCGATCGAAATCGAATCCTGTGCGGCCGCCTGTGCGCCTGCGGTGGCGTTGCTGCCGATTGCGGTCGAGCCGACGCCGGATGCCTGCGTCTGGATGCCGTTGACCGCGCTGGTGCTGCCGAGGGCGGTTGCGTAGTTGGCGGTTGCTTTCGTGCCGCTGCCGACGGCGGTCGCGAAATTACCGGTTGCCGACGTACCTTGACCGAACGCAGATGCCGCAGTCGCGGTGGCCGAGGAGCCGGTACCGAATGCCGTTGCATTCGATGCGGTGGCGACCGTATTGGTCGGCGAGTTCGCGCCAATGGCGACCGCGCCGCCGGCGGAGGCGGTCGGGCTCTGGCCGGGAACGGTTAATCCGCTGGAGCCGGCGCCGATGGCAATCGAGGTTGCATTGGTCGCGTTCCCGCCCCCGGCGCTGTACTGCGCATGCGCAACGTTGCCGACGCCTGCCCCCGCGACGAGCACGGCGGCTGCGACGGCCTTCACGACAGCCGACTTGTTCGGCTTGCCCCGTGCCGAATCGTGTTCAGACGCAGCGACCCAGGCGCCGAGGGCTTCGTTCCAGATCGAGCGGTATGTGCGGTTCATGTCCTGCTACCTCCAAATGTGCACGCCACACACCGGTCTCTTTTGTTAGAGGAATGCTCCGTGCGCTCGCGCGAATCTCAAAATTGATGGGCGGAGTTTATTGGAGGAGGATTTTTTAGATTGCTAAAAAGTGATAAATGTCGTGTTTGAAAAGTTAAAGAATGGTTAATGGATGGTGTTTTGATGCATCAATGAAGAATGAATTTGTAAGATGTAAGAATGAAAAATGTAGGATCGAAGTCTCTCGGCGGGAATTGCATATTTTACTTATAAATCAATGAGTTATGTGTGTTTTGTGCGGTAGATTACAGATGTGGTTGGGCCGAAAGCAAGGAAATTGAAATAGCAAACGTTTGCGAGCGAAGCCTTCCTTTCTTGTTTGTAATGTAAAGGTCGCGTTGCGGGATAATGTGATGCCCATCTCGTTAATTTGTTAATTCGTGATTTGCTTGTCGATTTCTGATTGATTTATTGGATTGTCTGTAAATCAATTTAATTCAAAATGAAGAATGCCTGGCTGTGCTGATATGCGCATTTCGTTCGCTGCGATGGCCCGCGTGACGGGCGTTCCGGGCGGGGTGGCTCGTCGAATTTGTAAAAAAGTGCTACAGGGCGATGGACCGGCCGGTCGTCATTCGTATTTCGAATTTGTCCTATTGACTATTTCGTTGATGTTGACATTCGTGTGGGGTTTGGCGACGAGGCGAACCCGTCCGGGAGGCATTACCCGCTCCCGTTTTGCGCGTGCTGGCGGCCGGGTGTTAAAGCCGCTGGCCGACGCCCCCTGAATTGTTAAATCCTGGGTGTGACAATTTGTCCGCACGCCCCGAAGCGCCGAAGAAAAAAGGGCGTGAGTGAATGTGTCGGGTGCGCCACATCTGGCAGCTGGATGCAGGCCGGTGAGGTTTCCCACCGCATGCGATGTGGCGATGCGGCGATGTGGCGACGTCGAGCGGGCGGTGGGCCGGGTAGCCCGACCGATGCCGCTCGGCATGCAAAGCGTGACGAACGCGCATCGAGGTGTGAACGGGACGCGGCGCGTGGAGTACGGAGCAGAACGGATGCGTCGACCACTACGTATCGTTGCGCATTGCGCTGCTGCGCGCCCGGATGCGGACGACGCGATTGCCACCTGTCGGCTCCGGCCGGCATTCAGCCGGCCCGGACATGATGATGGCCGAGGCCCGGTTGCCGGGATGCTCGACCGGGCAACCGGGCAACCGGGCAACCGGGCCCTTGCCCGGAGCGGTTGCCTTACTTCTTGAGAAACCGCAGCGCGAGCCGTGCCATACGCGGCACGAACAACGGACGCAGCAGGCGCTTGTCGTAACCGGCCATCCGCCGATCGTTCTCGGCGAGACACAGTTCGATCAGCTCGCGTGGCTTGAGCGCTTCGCCGATGTCGGCGGTGTTCGTCGCCGGGAAGTTCGCGTCGCGCGCGACGCCGTCGGCGTCGATCCCGCGCGCGATGCCGATGCGCTCGCGGATCAAATGCACCCACACGGCCGCGACCCGCGCGAAGAACCAGGGCCGGCGCCACCACGTCAGGCTGCGCCAGTACCACGCGTACCAGTTCACGAAGAACAGGATGTGGCGGCCTTCTTCCTGGATCACGGGCTCGAACGTGTCGACGAGTTCGGGCGGGAAATAACCGGAGCGCTGCGCGGAACGGAACAGGCCGAACGCGAAGAAGCTGTCGATGCATTCGCTGAAGCCCGTGACCATCCACGACCACTCGGGATCCTTCGGCGCCGGGTAGGGTGGCTCGGGGGCGAGCCGGATGCCGTATGCCTCGACGAGCTTCGACAGCACGACCTTGTGGCGCGCTTCCTCGCCGCCGTCCATCTCGAGCGCGCGGCGCAGCAGCGGATTGCCGACCGTCGCCGCATAGGTTGCGACGCGGATCGATGCACGACCTTCGGTTTGCACCGCGATGTCCCAGATCGGCAGCGACGTGAGCCGCTTGAGCTCGGCGGGCTTGAGCGCCGGCCAGTCGATGACCGCCGGCTTGTACGGGTTGTGTGTGTCGAGCAGCATGCGGCAGAACATCTGCATGTGCGCATCGGAACCGATCCGGACCGGACCTTGCCTCTCGAAGGTCCAGTTGCGCATTGCGTGATCTGCGGCTGCGTGCTGTTCCTGCAGCGTGTCACTCATGGCTATTGTTGTGCGATTACGGATCGAAAGATTCTTGCATAGCTTCCGTAATCGCGTATTTTCGAGCGGCCATGTGCACGCCGGCCAGGCGTGCGTCACGCGTGCGTGTCGACCCAGAGGCGGCCCCAGCGGGACGCGTAGGCAAGCGCGTGTTCTTCCTCGAAGAAGAAATCGATCGCGTCGAACGACACGGAGCGCGGCGACGGGCCGCTGCTTGCCTTCGCGATCGTCAGGTTGGCGGCGAACAGCCCGTTCGGCAACCGGGCGGCAGCGGGGGCGACTTCGTAGCCCTTGTAGCGGATCGTACGGTTCATGGCGTGCGCGGAGAGAGTTCGGATGTTCAGCGTACGAAAACCCGCCGGCCGCGTGAACCAATCTTTCGGCCAATGCAAATCACGCGGCGGGCCGAATCGTTATCGGCGCGGGTACGGGGAGAGGGCAACCGGAGAGCAGCGTCGGCGTGCACGGCGCGTGGCCGTTCGTCCGAATGTGCACCGCCCGCGCCGACGAACGGGGTCGTCCGGGCGCGGGCGGTGGAAGGCGGGGAAATTACTGGTTGGCGATCTTCAGCACAGGCGCGAGCGCATCGACCGATGCCGCATGCGAGGCCGCGCGATGCGACGCGAACGCAAGCGCGAACTCGGCCGCTTGCGTGCCGACCGTCTCGAGCTGGGCGACGACCTTCGGGTCCGAGCAATTGTCGGCGCTGTCGAAGCGCGTTTCGAGCGTGTTCACGGTCGCGCCGAACGGCGTCGGCCAGCCGCGCAGTGCATGCACGATCGAACGCAGCGACGTCAGCACGGTGCCCGCCGCCTGCCAGCCGTACGCGGTGACGATCAGGCCGACCGCGCGTCCGTCGAGATAGGGCCGATCGTCCGCACGCAGTTCCTCGAGCGTATCGAGCGCGTTCTTCACGAGGCCGGAGACGCCGCCGTGATAGCCGGGCGTCGCGATGATGATCGCGTCGGCCTGGCGCACGGCGTCGATCAGTTCGCGCTGCGCGTCGGTCAGCGTTTTGTGTTCGGGGGCGTAGTGCGGCAGCGTATGCAGGAACGGGCCGTCGAACAGGCGCGTGCGTGCGCCGGCTGCCTGTGCGCCGCGCAACGCGAACGACAGCGCGCGTTCGGTCGACGACGCTGCGCGGGTGGTACCGCCAATGCCGACGACGAACGGGCGGCGGTGTTGATCGAATGCAGTCAAGGGGCGCTCCTTGGGGATGGCTTGCCCGGCTAAGCACAGGCTTAAAAACCAGATGGTAACGACCCCGCCGCCACTCTGAAAACGACTTTTCGTTCTATCGATATGCCGGGAGGCACGGGCAATCGTGTGCGCGGCCGCACGGATCGATAGCAGAAATGCTTGGTTGGGCTGGCCGGCCGCGGTCGATAAGATGGGCCCGTCTCCTCCATGATGTCTCTACTGACATGGGTTGGCCCCGCCGCGCGGATGCAGGCGGGGCTTTTTTTCGTCCGGGTCAGGAAAAGGGGCGCGATGCGCCGGGCCGTGGCCCGTTATTCGAACACCGGCCGGAAGAAGCTGCGCTCGTAGCTGACGATGCAGCGCGTTTCCTCGGCGTAGCGGAACGCGGCCTGGCAGGCCGGATCGTCCATCGAGCGTTCGCGGTAGCGCTCGTATTCGGCGAGGCTCGGGAACGAGAACATCGCGAGCGCAATGTTGTTTGCCCCTTCGGACGGCAGGAAGTAACCGTGATGCGTGCCGCCGAACTGCTCGACGAGCGGAATCCACATCTTGCCGTAGGTTTCGAACTGGTCGAGCTTGTACGGATCGATGACGTAGCGAAGGAAGCAGGTGATCATGGGCGCGCCCGGAGCGAAGAGAATCCGGCGAGTGTGGATGGCGCTGCAGCATGTGTCAACGGCGCGCGCCGGCGATCGACGCCGTCGCGCTCGATGCATTGCTTGCGTGCGCAACGATCGGTGTGCCGTCATGCGTTCGCAATGACGCACGCGACGCCGCGGCGTGCACCGTCGCAACCTTTTCTTCCGCACGCACGTCCCCAAACTTTTACGACATTTTTTCTTGCGGGGGCCATCGGCGCGCTCATAGACTTCGGGCATCCCAACCACGGAGCATGGCAATGTCGATACCCTGGAACGCGATCGCCGAACACACGCCTGCCGCGCCGCCTTCCGCGTGCGCCGACCGGGTGATCGTGCGGCGTTTCGATCCGGCCTTCGACAGCTATGCCCACCTCACGCAGATGCTGCATCGCGCGTTCGCGCGGCTCGGCGCGATGGGGCTCAACTGTACGTGTGTCGACCAGGACGAGGCCGTCACGCGCCGTCGCGCGGAAGCGGGCGAGTGCTACGTCGCCGTGTGCGGCGGGCGCGTGATCGGCACGGCCACGCTGTATGCGACCGATCCGTCGTCGGCCTGCCCGCTGTACCGGCGCGAAGGCGTCGCGAGCGTACGGCAGGTGGCGGTGGACCCCGATTGCCAGAGCCGCGGGATCGGCGCGTTGCTGCTGTCGTTCGCCGAGCGGTGGGCCGCGTTGCGCGGCTACATGCTGCTCGCGCTCGATACGCCGCATCCCGCTTCGCACCTGCTCGCGTTCTACGGCTCGCAGGGTTTCGACGTCGTCGACGTGATGCGCTTCGACGGTAAGCGTTACGACAGCGCGATCCTCTGCAAGCGGCCCGTCGCGCATGTCGCGCGCCGGGTGTTGTCGGCATCACCGGCGTCGCGATTGGCCGCGCGCATGGCGGGCGTGCGGCGTGTTGCTCATGCATTGCCGTCCCGCGTGGCCGCGCTGGCCCGGCGCGATCGGTACGTGCGGCGTGGCGCTGGCTGGGCGGCGCGACGTGCGGCCGGTGCCGCGAGTTGCCGCTCGTCGCCGTGGCGCCCGCGTCAGCACGGGCGCTACACCTTCGGCTGAACGCCGTGCTCCGGTTCCTGCTCCTGTTTTGCCGCGTAAACGCCGAATGAGCGGAGTGTGGCGCTCCCGCTCGTGTACGGCCCTCGAGACACCCCCGCCGCGCCGCGGCGAAACGGACGTTTACGCGCTTTTTATGCCCTGACGCGGCCTTTCATAAGATGGCCGCACCGATCCGCACGTTGGTGGCCGGATCGGACAGGTTCTTCACCTGCGCGACGAGATCGCGTTCGGCGGCGGCCCGCACCTGCATCAACCCGTGCGCCGGCCACACTGATTGCGCGGCGATCGAAGCCCGACGCGGCCGCGCCGCATCACTCGTCGCGGCCGCTCGACTCGCCGCCGCCTTTCGCGAGGCGCCACGCGATCGTGCCGAGCACGCCGACCGCGACGACCAGCGCACCCCACAGCACGTAGCGGCGCGGGGCATCCGTGTCGGCGGCCGGCGCCGGCGTGACAGCCGATACCGGCAACGCCGCGCCGACGCGCGCGGGCCGCACTTCGGGCGCCATGCCGACCAGCAGCGCGTCGCGGCCGACGGCCGACGACACGAGCGACGCATCGCCGACGCCGAGCGTAAACGGCGGTGCGCCGCGCGCCACGAAAGTCAGCGCGGCCGGATGCCAGCCGATCACGACGGCCGGCTGGCCGCTGCCGAATCCGCCGTTGCGCATGTCGACGACGATCCGCCACGTGCGATCCGTTGTCGCCGCGAACTCGAGCGGCGGATTGCGCTGCTCGCCGGCCTTGCCCTGCAGCCGGAACAGCACGGCGCCCGCGACGTCGCGCCACGGCGCCTGCGCGTCCGCGCGGCTCTGCAGCGTCGCACGCGCGACGGTATTAGGTTGCGGCAGGTCGATGCGCACGCGGTCGACCGGATACGCGCCGTCGGTGTCGAACAGGTACTCGCCGGGCGTGCCGCCGGCCCGCACGCGCACGGCGTTGCGCCATTGGCGCGGCACGGATGCGGTGTCGGTTCCGCGCGCATCGCGCGCGTGCGTCTCGACGTCGATCGACGCGATCGCGGGCGCGCCGTCGAGCCAGTCGAGCCGCAGGTAGCGCGGTGCCGCGCCTTCGAGTGCGATGCGTTCCTGCACGAGCATGTCGTCGCCGCGGCCGACTTTCAGCAACTGCGTGCTGCCGAGCGAGCGCCAGCTGCGCAGGTCGTCGCTGGCTTCGACGGCGACGCGCCCCTGGTAACTGTCGTCGCTCACGTGTACGAGCAGCGCGTCGATGTCGCCGTCCGCATGCGACAGGTCGACGAGATCCGCGCCGTGCTTTGCGCGCGCCGGTGCGGCGACGCCCGCGCGCAGCGCGCCGTCCGGGCCGACCGTCACGCCGAGCGGCGCGCTGCCGTTGTCGGCGCGGGCGGGCGG
>NZ_ASSI01000027.1:0-21277 GCF_000466765.1 Burkholderia sp. AU4i
GGCTGACGGCGCGCGGCGGGGCGGCAGCGGCAACTGCGGTAGCCGCCTGCCCGCCGGCACCGGCGCCGGGCGCCGTGCTCGTGCCACCTCTCAGATCGCCTCTCAGATCGCCTGTTTCGCGCGCAGCCGGGCGATCTTCGCGTCGTCGTAGCCGAGCATGTCGCGCAGCACGTCGTCGGTCTGCGCGCCGAGCAGCGGCGGGGCGGTACGCGCGTCGGGCGGCGTCACGCTCATCCGGATCGGGTTGCGCACGAGCTTCGCGTTCGCGCCGCTCGGGTGCGGCAGCGACACCTGCATCCCGCGCGCGACGACCTGCTCGTTGTCGAACACCTCGTCGAGATCGTTGATCGGCCCGCACGGCACGCCTGCCGCTTCGAGCACGTCGATCCAGTCGGCCTTGCCGCGCGCCTTCACCATTTCCGCGAGGATCGGCACCAGCGTGTCGCGGTGACGCACGCGCGACGGATTCGTCGCGAAACGCTCGTCGTCGGCCAGCTCGGGCCGGCCGCCCGCCTCGACGAACTTGCGGAACTGCCCGTCGTTGCCGACCGCGACGATGATCCACCCGTCGCTCGTCTGGAACGTCTGGTACGGGACGATGTTCGGATGCGCGTTGCCCCAGCGCACCGGCGGCTTGCCGCTCGCGAGGAAGTTGGTGTTCATGTTCGCGAGCAGCGCGACCTGTACGTCGAGCAGCGCCATGTCGATGTACTGGCCTTCGCCCGTCCGGTCGCGGTGGGTGAGGGCGGCGAGCACCGCGATCGTCGAGTAGAGGCCGGTCGCGAGGTCGGCGATCGCGACGCCGGCCTTCTGCGGGCCGCCGCCCGGCTCGCCGTCGCGTTCGCCGGTGATGCTCATGAAGCCGCCGATTCCCTGGACGATGAAGTCGTAGCCGGCACGATGCGCGTACGGGCCGGTCTGGCCGAAGCCGGTGACCGAGCAGTAGACGAGGTCGGGCTTCACCGTGCGCAGCGATTCGTAATCGAGCCCGTATTTCTTCAACTGGCCGACCTTGTAGTTCTCGAGCACGACGTCGCTTTGCGCGGCGAGTTCGCGCACGATCTGCTGGCCCTCGGGCGTCGCGATGTCGACCGTCACCGAGCGCTTGTTGCGGTTCGCCGCCAGGTAGTACGCGGCCTCGGCGGTATCCGCGCCGTCCGCGTCCTTCAGGTACGGCGGCCCCCAGTGGCGCGTGTCGTCGCCGGCGCCGGGGCGCTCGACCTTGATCACGTCCGCGCCGAAATCGGCAAGCGTCTGCGCGCACCACGGGCCCGCGAGCACGCGGGTGAGGTCCAGCACGCGGATATGGCTCAGGGCACCCATCGTCGAATCGTCTCCTTTCATGGCTGGCCTTGGCGGGCAAGGCGAATTGGCATGCCGAGCATCTTAAGGCGAATCGGCGTCGCGAGTGGCCCAGCCGGGCCGGCAGGAGGGCCGAGCCGCTTTGCCGGCGCTTTGCCCGGAAGCCGGCCCCGATCCCGTATAATCGATCGTTTCCGAATCCATGCCGCCGCGCGCCGCCCAAGGGCGCCGGCGTTTGAAGCCGTCTTTGCCAGACTGTCCCCGCACGCCATGAAAGCTGCCGAAATCCGCGAGAAATTTCTCAAATTCTTCGAATCGAAGGGCCACACGATCGTCCGCTCGTCGAGCCTCGTGCCCGGTAACGACCCCACGCTGATGTTCACGAACTCCGGCATGGTCCAGTTCAAGGACGTGTTCCTCGGCACGGACCCGCGTCCGTACTCGCGCGCCACGACGGCGCAGCGCAGCGTGCGCGCGGGCGGCAAGCACAACGACCTCGAGAACGTCGGCTACACGGCGCGCCACCACACGTTCTTCGAGATGCTCGGCAACTTCTCGTTCGGCGACTACTTCAAGCACGACGCGATCAAGTTCGCGTGGGAACTGCTGACCACGGTCTACCAGCTGCCGAAGGACAAGCTGTGGGTGACCGTGTACCAGGAAGACGACGAAGCCTACGACATCTGGGCGAAGGAAGTCGGCGTGCCGACCGAGCGCATCATCCGCATCGGCGACAACAAGGGCGCGCGCTACGCGTCGGACAACTTCTGGACGATGGGCGACACCGGCCCGTGCGGCCCGTGTACCGAGATCTTCTACGACCACGGCCCGGACGTGTGGGGTGGCCCGCCGGGGTCGCCTGAAGAAGACGGCGACCGCTACATCGAGATCTGGAACCTCGTGTTCATGCAGTTCAACCGCGACGCGCAGGGCAACATGACGCGCCTGCCGAAGCAGTCGGTCGACACCGGCATGGGCCTCGAGCGTCTCGCCGCGGTGCTGCAGCACGTGCACAGCAACTACGAGATCGACCTGTTCCAGAACCTGATCAAGGCCGCCGCGCGCGTGACCGAGATCAGCGACCTCACGAACAACTCGCTGAAGGTGATCGCCGATCACATCCGCGCATGCTCGTTCCTGATCGTCGACGGCGTGATCCCCGGCAACGAAGGCCGCGGCTACGTGCTGCGCCGCATCGTGCGCCGCGCGATCCGCCACGGCTACAAGCTCGGCCGCAAGGGCGCGTTCTTCCACAAGCTGGTGGCCGACCTCGTCGCCGAGATGGGCGTTGCCTATCCGGAGCTGAAGGAAGCCGAGCAACGCGTGACCGACGTGCTTCGCCAGGAAGAAGAGCGCTTCTTCGAGACGATCGAGCACGGCATGTCGATCCTCGAAGCCGCGCTGGCCGACGTCGAGGCGAAGGGCGGCAAGGTGCTCGACGGCGAACTCGCGTTCAAGCTGCACGATACGTACGGCTTCCCGCTCGACCTGACGGCCGACGTGTGCCGCGAGCGCGGGATGACGGTCGACGAGCCGGCATTCGACGACGCGATGGCGCGCCAGCGCGAGCAGGCGCGCGCGGCCGGCAAGTTCAAGGCCACGCAGGGCCTCGAATACACGGGCGCGAAGACCACGTTCCACGGTTACGAGGAAATCGCGTTCGACGACGCGAAGATCGTCGCGCTGTACGTCGACGGTTCGTCGGTCAACGAAGTGAAGGCCGGCCAGGATGCGGTCGTCGTGCTCGACCACACGCCGTTCTATGCGGAATCGGGCGGCCAGGTCGGCGACCAGGGCGTGCTCGCGAACGCCGCGACGCGCTTCGCGGTGGCCGATACGCTGAAGGTGCAGGCCGACGTGATCGGCCATCACGGCACGCTGGAACAAGGCACGCTGAAGGTCGGCGACGTGCTGCGCGCGGAGATCGACGCGCATCGCCGCGCCCGCACGCAGCGCAACCACTCGGCCACCCACCTGATGCACAAGGCGCTGCGCGAAGTGCTCGGCGCGCACGTGCAGCAGAAGGGTTCGCTGGTCGACGCGGAAAAGACCCGTTTCGACTTCGCGCACAACGCGCCGATGACCGACGACGAAATCCGTCGCGTCGAGCAGATCGTCAACGACGAAATCCTCGCGAACGCGCCGGGCATCGTGCGCGTGATGCCATACGACGAAGCGGTGAAGGGCGGCGCGATGGCGCTGTTCGGCGAGAAGTACGGCGATGAAGTGCGCGTGCTCGACCTCGGCTTCTCGCGCGAACTGTGCGGCGGCACGCACGTGCACCGCACCGGCGACATCGGCCTGTTCAAGATCGTCGTCGAAGGCGGCGTCGCGGCCGGCATCCGCCGCGTCGAGGCGATCACCGGCGACAACGCGCTGCGCTACGTGCAGGAACTCGACGCGCGTGTGAACGAAGCGGCAGCGGCGCTGAAGGCGCAGCCGTCGGAACTGACGCAGCGGATCGCGCAGGTGCAGGACCAGGTGAAGTCGCTCGAGAAGGAGCTGGGCGCGCTGAAGTCGAAGCTCGCCTCGAGCCAGGGCGACGAGCTCGCGCAGCAGGCCGTCGAAATCGGCGGCGTGTACGTGCTGGCGGCGATGCTCGACGGCGCGGACGCGAAGACGCTGCGCGAAACAGTCGACAAGCTGAAGGACAAGCTGAAGAACGCGGCGATCGTGCTGGCGGCCGTCGAAGGCGGCAAGGTCAGCCTGATCGCGGGCGTCACGCCGGATGCGAGCAAGAAGGTCAAGGCCGGCGAGCTCGTGAATTTCGTCGCGCAGCAGGTCGGCGGCAAGGGCGGCGGCCGTCCGGACATGGCGCAGGCGGGCGGCACCGAGCCGGCGAACCTGCCGGGCGCGCTCGCAGGCGTGAAGGGCTGGGTCGAAGAGCGCCTCTGATCGGCCTGGCCGGCGCGGCGCCCGCAAGGGCGGAGCGCCGGCCCGCACCGCGCGATTCTTTCGACGGAATCGCATGAAACGACCCGATCGGCATCGGTGCCGGTCGGGTCGTTTTGCGTTTACGCGCCGTGTGTGGGGCCGATCCGCCATCGTGCCTGACGCACGAACGGTTGCCCGGTACGCAAACGGACGGTGCGTGAGTGCGCCGTCGCGCGCCCGTTGGCGGATCGCTTCAGGCCGGCAGCGCCACGTGCGCTTTCTGTACGGCGTCCTGCTGCCGCTCGGCTTCCCCAAGCTCATCGCGCAGCGCGGCGAGCGCCGCCGATGCATAACCCTGCCGCCACGCGAGCAGCGTGTCGATGCCCTCCAGCTCGGGGATCACGTGCGCGGCGATGTTGCCGGTCTCGGGCTGCAGGTCGAGCACCGAACGCGGCGCGACCGCGACGCCCGCGCCGGCCGCGACACACGCGACGATCGCGTGATACGAGCCGAGTTCGAGCACGCGCGCCGGCTTGACGCCGTGCGCCGCATACCACTGTTCGACGTACTTGCGATACGTGCAGCCGCGCTCGAATGCGATCAGCGTCGGCAGGATCACGTCGCGCGGCGTGCGCACCGGTGGATGGCCGCGCGGCGTGAGCAGCACGAGATCCTCGCGGAAGATCGGCACCGTCTCGAACGTGTCGGGCAGCGTGTCCGGCGCCGGCGGGCGCGCGAACAGCGCGGCGTCGATCTCGAAGTCGCGCACGCGCTCGATCAGCCAGCCCGTCGTGCCCGTCACCAGTTCGAGCGACACGTCGGGCCAGGCGTGGTGATAGCGCGCGAGCACGGTCGGCAGCCGGCTCGCGGCCGTGCTTTCCATCGTGCCGAGCCGCAGCCGGCCGCGTGGGGTGTCCTCGCGCACCGCGTCGCGCGCCTCGTCGGCGAGCGCGAGCAGGCGCTCCGCATACGGCAGCAGCGTGTGCCCGGCCGGCGTCAGCACGAGCCGGCGGCCGTCGCGCACGAACAGCGCCGCGCCGAGTTCTTCCTCGAGCTGCTTGATACGCGTCGTCACGTTCGACTGCACGCGATTGAGCTTGGCCGCCGCGCGCGTCACGCCGTTCTCGCGCACCACGGCCCGGAATATCGCCAGTGCCGCCAGATCCATGATTCTCTCCGAGCGATGAATGGATTCTCAATTATTCATTTTTCGAGAACGTTTGGTCAAGCTACGATGGAAGCGTTCCGATTTCCGATCCGGCCGGCGCGTTCCGCGCGCGGCCCATGCCGCCATGTCCCGTTCCGATGCCCCGAGCGCCGTCGCCGGTGCGCCTTCCGTCGACGATACCGACCGCCGCGCCCGCGCGGTCGCGCTGGCCTGCATGGTCGGCCTCGCGATCGTGCTCGGTGTCGGCCGCTTCGCGTTCACGCCGCTGCTGCCGCTGATGCTCGCCGACGGTTCGATCGGCCTGAAGGCCGGTGGCTGGCTCGCGTCGGCGAACTACGCGGGTTACTTCGTCGGTGCCGTCAGTTGCGCCGCGCTGCGGGTGGCGCCCGCGCGCATGGTGCGCGTCGGGCTCGTGGCCACCGTGTTGCTCACCGCCGCGATGGGTGTCGGCCACCTGCTGCCCGTGTGGCTCGCGGTGCGCTTCGTCGCGGGCGTCGTCAGCGCGTGGACCTTCGTCTTCATGTCGCAATGGGGGCTGCGGCGGCTGGCCGAACTGGTCGCGCCGGAGTGGAGCGGGGTGATCTACGCGGGGCCCGGCGTGGGCATCGTGGTGACGGGGCTGATCGGCAGCGCGCTGGCCGGCCAGCGCGCGGCGTCGGGCTGGCTCGGTTTCGCGGCGCTGTCGGCCGTGCTGTCGGTCGCGATCTGGCGCACGTTCGGCAGTGCGCCGGTGTCGGCAGCCATGCCGCCGGCCGTGACTGCCCGGCATGCGGCGACGGTCGCGGCGCCGCACGACGCGCGGCGCCATCGTGCGGACGCCGCTTGGCTCGTCGTGCTGTACGGCATGCCGGGCTTCGGCTACATCATCACCGCGACGTTCCTGCCCGTGATCGCGCGCGCCGCGCTGCCGGCCGGGTCGCCGTGGCCCGACCTGTTCTGGCCGATGTTCGGCGCGGCGCTGATCGTCGGCGCGGTCTCCGCTTCGCGGCTGCCCGGCCACTGGGACAACCGGCTGCTGCTCGCGGCCGGTTGCGCGACGCAGGCGCTCGGCATCGCGGCCGGGATCGTGTGGCCGAACGCGGCCGGTTTCTCGGTCGGCAGCCTGTTGCTCGGCCTGCCGTTCACCGCGATCACGCTGTTTGCGATGCGCGAGGCGCGGCGCCTGCATGGCGAACGCGCGGCCGGGCTGATGGGCTATGCGACCGCGTCGTACGGCGTCGGGCAGATTGCGGGGCCGCTCGTCGCGGCGCCGCTGGTGGCGCGATACGGGTCGTTCACGCCCGCGCTGTGGGTCGCGGCCGTGGCGCTGCTGGCCGGGGCCGCGGGGTTCGTGGCGATGACGGCGGTTGCCGGTGCGCATCGACGGCGCGCGTGACACCGACGGACGATGCCGTCGGCGCGCGCGGGCAACGTGTCGATTGCCCGGGGACGATGTCGTTTCGATCGGGGTAAATTAATAGGATTACTATTTTTCCCGGAAGCGGATTAGTACGCGACTGATTTTTAACGACGATTGCTGCGCAAATTTCGTACCTGATCTACATACATCCGGAATGCCTGTCTGTAGCATCCGCCGAATAAATTGATCGCCGGAGGGGTCCGGCGATTGCACTTCGGATGCAGTGGCGCATGTGGGTAGATCAACGAAGAATTATCGTCCGTTGCCGTAACGACATCGGTTGTTTCGTCATCGCGGGCGCAAGTACAGCCGGTTCACCGCCCGGGGTGGTTGCCGACAGTGGTGTGCCGCGCGTGCTTCGGGGCGCCGGCAGCATGCTGTGCCTGTCGTTGCTGTGGGGCGCGGGCGTGGCGGGCGTGCCCGGGCAGGCACACGCACAGGTGCCGAACGCCGGAGCGACGATGCGCGACGTCGAAACGTCGCGTCCGGCGCTGCCGCCGAAAGCCGCGCCCGATCTCGAGATCGTTCCGTCCGAAAGCGCCGCGCAACCGCAACCGGATGCCGGGCCGCGCATCGCCGTGCGCGCGTTCCAGATCGGCGGCCACACCGTATTCGACACCGCAACGCTGCAGGCGCTCGTCGCCGGGCTGGCGGGCGACGCGCTCACGTTTGCCGACCTGCAAGGCGCGGCCGAGCGGATCACCGCCTACTATCGCGAGCGCGGTTACGTGCTCGCGCGTGCCTACTTGCCGAAGCAGGACATCGAAGACGGTGTCGTGCGCATCGAAGTCGCTGAAGGGCGCTACGGCAAGATCGAGATCCAGAATCATTCCCGCGCACTCGACGCCGTGCTGCGGCAGCCGCTTGCCGCGCTGCATCCGGGCGACGTCGTCCGCGGCTCCAGCCTCGAGCGGAGCCTGCTGCTGCTCGACGATCTGGCGGGCGTCGGTGCGCGCGGCACGCTGCGCCCCGGCGAGGTGCCGGGCACCACCGATCTTGTCGTCGATGCCGAACGCGGGCCGCCCGCATCAGGGTCGCTCGAATTCGACAACTTCGGCGGGGTGTCGACGGGGCGCTACCGCGTCGGCGGCAGCGTCGACGTCAATGCGCCGTTGCGGCTCGGCGATCGCCTGAGCCTGCGCGGGCTCGTCAGCGACGAACGGCAACGCTATTACCGCGCCGCCTATCAGGTGCCGGTCGGGCCGGCCTCCACGCGAGTCGGCGTCGCGTATTCGTCGTTGCGCTACCGGGTCGCGGGGCGGTTTTCCGATCTCGAGATGAGCGGGCGCGCCAGCGTCCAGACCGTCTATGTCGCGCAACCGCTCGTGCGTGCGCGCGATTTGAGCGTCACCGCGCAGGTGCAATACGAGAACAAGAACCTGCACGACACCTACGGCACTTTCTCGCTCCAGAACGACAAGAACGTCGGCCTGTGGACCTTCGGGCTCAGCGGCAACAGCCAGGACGGCTGGCTGGGCGGCGGCCGCAACGGCTTCTCGGTGATGTTCGGCGTCGGGCGTTTGCGCAGCAACGATGTGTTCGAGTCGAATCCGCTGACGAAGTCGATCGGCGGTTTCAAGAAGCTCAACGTGGACGCGCAGCGGATCCAGGCGCTGGGCGGCCGTTTCCAGCTGTACGGGCAGGTCAGCGCGCAGTTCGCGTCGCGCAATCTCGATTCGTCCGAGAAATTCAGCCTCGGCGGCCCATACGGCGTGCGGGCGTACGCGCTCGGCGAGGGCAGCGGCGACCAGGGCTGGCAGGCCAGCGCGGAAATGCGTTATCTCGCCGCGCCGGGGTGGCAGGTCAGCATGTTCGTCGACGCGGGCGCGGTGCAGCTCAACCGGCATCCGTGGACGGGCGAACGGAATACGCAACACATGCAGGCGGCGGGTATCGGCGCGACCTGGTTCGGCGCGAAGCGCCAGGTGTCGCTGACGGCCGCATTGCCGCTTGGTCGGGGGGGCGATTCGCCGACCCGTGCACCGAGCGTATGGGTTCAGGCCGCTCAGTATTTCTGAGTTGGCGTGATCAACTGCTCGGTTGTTTCACGAGCATTCAAAAACTACATAAATAGGATTCCAAATGAACAAGGCATATTCATTGGTATGGAACGACGTGCAGGGCGGCTGGTGCGCGGTGAGCGAGACCGCGCGTCGCCGCGGCAAGACGGGTAGCGGCAAGCGCCTGCTGGCGGCCGGGGTATCACTGCTGGGCCTGGCGGCGACGAGCGCGTATGCGCTGCCGACGGGTGGCGCGGTGGCCTCCGGGAAGGCGGACATCGCGACGTCTGCGGACGGCAAGACGATGTCGATCAACCAGCACACGGACAAGCTGATCACGAACTGGCAGGACTTCAGCGTGGCCGGCGGTGAGCGTGTGTCGTTCAAGCAGCCGGACGTCAAGTCGATTGCGCTGAACCGCGTGATCGGCACGAACGGCAGCCAGATCCACGGGCAGATCGATGCGAACGGGAAGGTGTTCGTGGTGAACCCGAACGGGGTGGTGTTCGGTGCGGGTGCGCAGGTGAATGTGGGTGGTCTGGTGGCGTCGACGAAGGACATCTCGGACAAGGATTTCCTCGCAGGCACCTACCGGTTCTCGGGCACATCGGGCCAGTCGGTGGAGAACGCGGGGACGATCGCGGCGACCGAGGGCGGTAGTGTGGCGCTGCTGGGTGCGCGGGTGTCGAACACGGGCGTGATCCGTGCGAAGGCCGGCCGAGTGGCGTTGGGCGCGGGTAACGCGTTCACCGTGAACTTCGACGGCAACGGCCTGCTGAACCTGCAGGTGGAAGGCGGCGCGATGGACGCGCAGGCGCACAACGGGGGGCTGCTGAGCGCGGAAGGCGGCGAGGTGCTGATGACGGCGCGCGCGGCGAATGGCTTGCTGAACGCGGTGGTAAACAACAGCGGGACGATCGAGGCGCAGGGTTTGAAAGAGCGCAACGGGAAGATCGTGCTGGACGGCGGCCTGGTGCAGGTCGCGGGCAAGCTGAACGCGGCAGGCGGTGACGTGACGACGCGCGGCGAACAGGTGAAGGTGGCGGGCGACGCGCAGGTCGACACGCGTTCATCGTCGGGCCGCACGGGTACGTGGACGATCGCGTCGGCGAACGCGAACGTCGACGGCGCGGACGCTGCGATCGGCGCAGCAACGCTGTCACGCGCGCTGGGCACGACGAACGTCGCATTGACGAACACGTCGGGCGACCTGACGGTGGATGGCGCAGTGAACTGGACGAGCGATCACGCGCTGGCGCTGACGTCGCAAAAGGGCGACGTGGCGCTGAAGCGGGCGGTGACGGCGAGCGGCGCGAAGGCGAGCGTCAAGGCGAACGCCGCAGGTGAAATCCGTGTGGACGACAAGCTTGCGCTGACGGGCGACCAGGCGCATCTGGAACTGAACGCGAAGAAGGGCTATCGGTTCACGCAAGACAAGGCGTCGGCCACGCTGTCGGGCCGCAACGCATCGTTCTCGTCGAACGGCGAAGGGTATCAGGTGATCCACGACGTGGCGGGCCTGCGTAACGTGGACCGCGACCTGAACGGCCGTTACGTGCTGGGCAACGCGATCGACGGCAAGGGTGTGGCGTTCCAGAGCATCGGTGCGAACAGCGCATTCGAAGGCGTATTCGACGGCCTCGGCAACACGGTGTCCCGACTGAACGTTACCGGGTTCGCTCCCTCCATCGGCCTGTTTTCCGAGAACAAGGGGCGCATTGCCAATCTCGAGCTCGTTTCGCTGATCGTGAACAATCAGGCTAACGTGCGCAACTCGCAGGTCGGCGGCCTGGCCGGCGTCAACCGCGGGACGATCTCGAATGTCCGCGCGGCGGGGATGACGGTCGCGTCCACATCCCCCATCCGGGGCGAGAGCGTGGTAGGGGGGCTCGTCGGCGTCAACGATCACGGCGTGATCGATGGCGCGCGCTTCCAGGGCCGTATCAGCGGTAACGAAAAGGCGACGACGATCGGCGGGATTGCCGGTAATAGCGTTGGCGGCGCGCGTATCGCGAACAGCCACGCCGACGCCGAGATCACGAGCAAGGACGCATCGGCGACCGGTTTGTATATGTTGGGTGGCCTGGTCGGCATGAACTTGGAGTCGACCGTGTCGAACTCGTCGAGCGGCGGCAAGCTTTCGGCGGGCGTCAACGCGGTCGCGGGCGGTCTGGTCGGTTACTCGGCCGGTGGCGCGATCGACCACTCGACGTCGTCGATGGCCGTGTCGGCCGGCAAGGACGCCGCTGTCGGCGGTGCGGTCGGCTGGAACGCCGGTGCGGATCTGTCGAACGTGTCGGCGATCGGCAACGTCAGCGCGACGTCCGGGGCCACGATCGGCGGTCTGGTCGGCGGCAACGAAGGCAACGTTCGCGATTCATGGGCAAGCGGCACCGTCACCGCGGCAGCCGGCAGCACGATCGGCGGCTTCGTCGGCAGCAACGACAACGGCGCGATCAGCGGGTCGCACGCGTCCGGCAACGTCAGCGGAAACGGCGCGGCCGCAGCAGGCGGCTTCGCGGGTAACAACGCCGGAGGCGTCCTCGCGGACGTGTCTTCGCAGGGGCGCGTGACCGGTGCCGCGAGCGAGCGGGTCGGCGGCCTCGCGGGCGCGAACACCGGAACGATCCGCCAGGCGGTGGCGGCGGGCGACGTGAGCGCCGGCAACGCGAGCAAGGTCGGCGGGCTCGTGGCCGTCAACGACGGGAAGATCGAAGATTCGCGCTCGAGCGGCACCGTGCGCGGCGGGCTGGACAACACGATCGGCGGTCTGGTCGGCGAGAACAACGGCACGATCGCATCGTCGAGCTCGACGTCGAACGTTGCCGCAGGGAGCGGCAGCTACGTGGGCGGCCTAGTCGGTTTCAACAAGGGAATCGACGCCGTGGTGAGTGGCTCGAAGGCCTTCGGCAACGTCACGGTCGCCAACGGGCTTGCCATTGGCGGGTTCGTCGGCTGGAACTACGGGACGATCGCCGATTCGGAATCGTCGGGAACGGTGACGAGCACCGCCACGATCGGCGGCGGCTTCGCGGGCGGCAACTCCGGCACGATCCGGTTGTCTGGCACGAGTTCGAAGTTCGATTACCCGGCGCAGGCGCGGCCGTCGCTTTATGGCGGTTTCGTCGGGATCAATACGGGAAGCATCAAGTCGAGTGAGACGACGGGCGCCGCAGCGAGTGAACGGTTCGCCGGCATGAACCGCGGCATCGTCGAAGCCAAGCGGTAATTCGTGTCGGTGCGGGGGAGGGGGCCGCGTATGGCGCCGACGCATTCGCGCCGTCGCGGCGCCGTCCCCCGTTCCCGATCGTCATGCGACTCTTTCGTCAAGTGGTATGCAAGGTACCGGCAGCGGCCAGTCGACTCGATGGCACGATCGCTCGGCACCGTGCATGGTCAGCGCTTGGCCGGGCGCATGTATGCGTTCAGGCCTGTGCGGAATTTCCGGGCAGGCATGACCGGTCGCTCGCTTCTCGCGAGCATTCAAAATCCAGATAAAGAGGATTCCAAATGAACAAGGCCTATTCATTGGTATGGAACGAAGCGCAAGGCGGTTGGTGCGCGGTAAGCGAGACCGCGCGTCGCCGAGGCAAGACGGGTAGCGGCAAGCGCCTGCTGGCGGCCGGGGTGTCGCTGCTGGGCCTGGCGGCGACGAGCGCGTATGCGCTGCCGACAGGTGGCGCGGTGGCCTCCGGGAAGGCGGACATCGCGACGTCTGCGGACGGCAAGACGATGTCGATCAACCAGCACACGGACAAGCTGATCACGAACTGGCAGGACTTCAGCGTGGCCGGCGGCGAGCGTGTGTCGTTCCAGCAGCCGGACGTCAAGTCGATCGCGCTGAACCGCGTGATCGGCACGAACGGCAGCCAGATCCACGGGCAGATCGACGCAAACGGGAAGGTGTTCGTGGTGAACCCGAACGGGGTGGTGTTCGGTGCGGGTGCGCAGGTGAATGTGGGTGGTCTGGTGGCGTCGACGAAGAACATCTCGGATGCGGATTTCCTGGCTGGTAACTACCGGTTCTCGGGCACATCGGGCCAGTCGGTGGAGAACGCCGGGACGATCGAGGCGGCGAAAGGCGGCAGCGTGGCGCTGCTGGGTGCGCGGGTGTCGAACACGGGCGTGATCCGTGCGAAGGCAGGACGCGTGGCGTTGGGCGCGGGTAACGCATTCACCGTGAACTTCGACGGCAACGGCCTGCTGAACCTGCAGGTGGAAGGCAATGCGATGGATGCGCAGGCGCATAACGGCGGGCTGCTGAGCGCGGAAGGCGGCGAGGTGCTGATGACGGCGCGCGCGGCGAACGGCCTGCTGAACGCGGTGGTAAACAACAGCGGGACGATCGAGGCGCAGGGTTTGAAAGAGCGCGACGGGAAGATCGTGCTGGACGGCGGCCTGGTGCAGGTTGCGGGCAAGCTGAACGCGGCGGGCGGTGACGTGACGACGCGCGGCGAACAGGTGAAGGTGGCGGTCGACACGCAGGTCGACACGCGTTCATCGTCGGGCCGCACGGGTACGTGGACGATCGAGTCGGCGAACGCGAACGTCGACGGCGCGGACGCTGCGATCGGCGCGGCAACGCTGTCACGCGCGCTGGGCACGACGAACGTCGCATTGACGAACACGTCGGGCGACCTGACGGTGGATGGCGCAGTGAACTGGACGAGCGATCACGCGCTGGCGCTGACGTCGCAAAAGGGCGACGTGGCGCTGAAGCGGGCGGTGGCGGCGAGCGGCGCGAAGGCGAGCGTCAAGGCGAACGCCGCAGGTGAAATCCGTGTGGACGACAAGCTTGCGCTGACGGGCGACCAGGCGCATCTTGAGCTGAACGCGAAGAAGGGGCACCGGTTCACGCAGGACAACGCATCGGCCACGCTGTCGGGCCGCAACGCATCGTTCTCGTCGAACGGCGAAGGGTATCAGGTGATCCACGACGTGGCGGACCTGCGTAACGTGGACCTCGACCTGAATGGCCGCTACGTGCTGGGCAACGCGATCGACGGCAAGGGCGCGGCGTTCCGGAGCATCGGTGCGAACAGCGCATTCGAAGGCGTATTCGACGGCCTCGGCAACACGGTGTCCCGACTGAACGTTACCGGGTTCGCTCCCTCCATCGGCCTGTTTTCCGAGAACCGCGGGCGCATCGCCAACCTCGCGCTCGACTCGATCGCGGTGAACGGCGCGAGCACGTCGATCAAGAGCAGCATGACGATCGGTGGCCTGGCCGGCGCCAATCGTGGCGGGACGATTTCGAACGTCCGCGCAACGCGGATGAGCATTTCGTCGTCCGGCACCGGCTATAGCGTCGCAGGCGGTCTCGTCGGCGAGAACAACGCCGGGGTGATCGACGGTGCGCGCTTCCAGGGCTCGATCACCGGTAACGACAGGACGGTCAACATCGGCGGTATCGCCGGGACGAACGCCAGCTCGCGCATCGTGAACAGCCGTGCCGACGCCGAGATCAGGAACGTGCGGTCGCCGTCGTCGACCATGACGAATCTGGTAGGCGGCATCGCCGGCCTGAGCTGGGATTCGACCATCTCGGATTCGTCGAGCGCGGGCCGGATCACCGTGGGCAACGCCATGTATGCGGGCGGCCTTGTCGGCCACGCGGTCGGCGGCGCCATCGATCGTTCGAATTCGTCGATGGCCGTCTCGGCCGGCCAGGCAGGCATGGTTGGCGGGGCGGTCGGTTCGAACGTCTATACCGCGCTGTCGAACGTATCGGCGAGCGGCAACGTGAGCGCGACGTCCGGGGCCGAGGTCGGCGGTCTCGTCGGCCGCAGCGATTACGCGACGATCCTCGCTTCGTCGGCAAGCGGCAATGTCAGCGCGACGGCGGGCAGCCGGGTAGGCGGTTTCATCGGCACGAATGCCAACAGCAGGATCAGCCAGTCGCACGCGACCGGCAACGTGACCGGCAACGGGTCGGCGGCGACCGGCGGTTTCGCGGGCGTGAACGACGGCGGCAGCATGCTCGCGGACGTGTCGGCGAAAGGGCGCACGGCGGATGCCGGACGCGGCATCGTCGGCGGTCTGGTCGGCCAGAATGCCGGCGCGATTCTGCACGGCGACGCGTACGGCGACGTGAGCGCGGGCGATGCGAGCAGCATCGGCGGTCTGGTCGGCACGAATCGCGGCAGCGTGGTGTCGTCGAGTTCGACGTCGAACGTGGTTTCGTTGCGCGGCAGCTACGCCGGTGGCTTGATCGGCGAAAACCGCGGCAAGCAGGCCGTCGTGAGCGGTTCGACGGCAGGTGGCACGGTGACGGCTACCGGTGGACAGTACGCCGGCGGGTTCGTCGGGGCGAACGACGGCTTGATCGACGGTTCGGACTCGTCGGGCACGGTCTACGCGGCGGGTACGTATGTCGGCGGCTTTGCGGGCCAGAACTCCGGCACGATCCGTTCGTCGCGTACGAGCTCGAAGATCGACTACCCGGCGCAGGCACGGCCAGTGTTCACGGGCGGTTTTGCCGGACTCAATACGGGCAGCATCGAATCGAGTCAGGCGACGGGCGCCGCATCGAAGGAGCCGTTCGTCGCATTCAACATCGGCATGATCGACGGCAAGTCGTGGTAACGCACGTCGGCGCGGGATGATGCGCCGTGCATGTCACGGGGCGGCGATCGCGCCGCCCCGTGACGATGGCCGCCCATCCCGATCGTTTGGGGCGGCATTCGACGCAAGACCGGATTTTTCGTGTCTCCTTCGGCGTGGATGGCAGGCGCCGGGTCGACATCCGTGGTGCAGACCGCGAATCGCTTTTGGTTTGTCATTCCGACTTTTATATAGGAATACGAATCGATGATTGTCGATCGCAAGTCGATTCGAATGCGATCCCACGCGACGGGCTGAAGGGACACAAGGCTTGCTTGTCGAACGGAAGGGTTCACGCTGTCCGGCTTTGGCGGGCGGCGCGATCGGAGGTCCGTCGAAGATGGACCAGTTGAAATGTGGAAATAAGAGGAATTCAGATGAATAAAGCCTACTCGCTGGTATGGAACGAAGCGCAAGGCGGCTGGTGCGCGGTGAGCGAGACCGCGTGTCGCCGCGGCAAGACGGGTAGCGGCAAGCGCCTGCTGGCGGCCGGGGTATCGCTGCTGGGCCTGGCGGCGACGAGCGCGTATGCGCTGCCGACGGGCGGCGCGGTGGCCTCCGGGAAGGCGGACATCGCGACGTCTGCGGACGGCAAGACGATGTCGATCAACCAGCACACGGACAAGCTGATCACGAACTGGCAGGACTTCAGCGTGGCCGGCGGCGAGCGTGTGTCGTTTCAGCAGCCGGACGTCAAGTCGATTGCGCTGAACCGCGTGATCGGCACGAACGGCAGCCAGATCCACGGGCAGATCGACGCAAACGGGAAGGTGTTCGTGGTGAACCCGAACGGGGTGGTGTTCGGTGCGGGTGCGCAGGTGAATGTGGGCGGTCTGGTGGCGTCGACGAAGGACATCTCGGACAAGGATTTCCTCGCAGGCACCTACCGGTTCTCGGGCACATCGGGGCACTCGGTGGAGAACGCCGGGACGATCGAGGCGGCGGAAGGCGGTAGCGTCGCGCTGCTGGGCGCGCGGGTGTCGAACACGGGCGTGATCCGTGCGAAGGCAGGACGCGTGGCGCTGGGCGCAGGCGACGCATTCACCGTGAACTTCGACGGCAACGGCCTGCTGAACCTGCAGGTGGAAGGCGGCGCGATGGACGCGCAGGCGCACAACGGCGGTCTGCTGAGCGCGGAAGGCGGCGAGGTGCTGATGACGGCGCGCGCGGCGAATGGCCTGCTGAACGCGGTGGTGAACAACAGCGGGACGATCGAGGCGCAGGGCTTGAAAGAGCGCAACGGGAAGATCGTGCTGGATGGCGGCCTGGTGCAGGTCGCGGGCAAGCTGAACGCGGCAGGCGGTGACGTGACGACGCGTGGCGAACAGGTGAAGGTGGCGGTCGACACGCAGGTCGACACGCGTTCATCGTCCGGCCGCACGGGTACGTGGACGATCGAATCGGCGAACGCGAACGTCGACAATTCGAATACGAACGGCACTCAGCGCGGCCTGACGATCGATGGCGCGAATTCGAACGTCGCGCATGCAGACGCCGCACTGGACGCGGCGACGCTGTCACGCGCGCTGGGCACGACGAACGTCGCATTGACGAACACGTCGGGCGACCTGACGGTGAATGGCGCGGTGAACTGGGCGAGCGACCATACGCTGGCGCTGACGTCGCAAAAGGGCGACGTGGCGCTGAAGCAGGCAGTGGCGGCGAGCGGCGCGAAGGCGAGCGTCAAGGCGGACGCCGCAGGAGAAATCCGCATCGACGACAAACTTGCGCTGACGGGCGACCAGGCGCATCTGGAGCTGAACGCGAAGAAAGGCCACCGGTTCACACAGGACAACGCGTCGGTCACGTTGTCGGGCCGCAACGCATCGTTCTCGTCGAACGGCGAAGGGTATCAGGTGATCCACGACGTGGCGGGCCTGCGCAACGTGGACCGCGACCTGAATGGCCGCTACGTGCTGGGCAACGCGATCGACGGCAAAGGCGCGGCGTTCCGGAGCATCGGCGCGAGACGCGCGTTCGAAGGCGTGTTCGACGGCCTCGGCAACACCATCGGCGATCTGTCGATCTCCAATCCGGGCAGCAACGCCGTCGGCCTTTTCGAGGCCAACGGCGGGCGTATTGCCAACCTCGGGCTCGACAGGATCTCGACGCGCGCGGTCGTGCCTTACGGCCGCACACCGGCCAGCGTCGGCACGCTCGCGGGCTACAACTTCGGCACGATCTCGGACGTGAAGGCGACGAACGTCGCGGTGAGCAGCGAAGGCATGGCGATTGTCGGCGGTCTCGTCGGCAGCAACTACGGCGGATCGATCGAGCGTGCATCCGTGCTGGGTTTCGTCAACGGCGGCAACGATGCGCTGCACGTCGGCGGGCTGGCCGGTGAAAACATCTCGTTCGTCTCGCCCGGTGCCGACGATGCGCTGATCCGCGACAGCCGTGCCGACGTCCAGGTCGTCAGTGCGTCGAACGGCAGCGCAGGCGGGCTTGTCGGGGACAACCACGGTGTCGTCGACAGGTCGACGGCGACCGGCATCGTCAACGCACGCGGCAGCGGCGCGCGCGTCGGCGGGCTGGTGGGCGTCAACAATGGCGGCGTGATCAACGCGTCGACGGCCGCCGGCGATGTGCGGGGCGCCCGCAACGCGTCCGTGGGCGGCCTCGTCGGCCACAACGCGGGCCGGGTGGACGCATCGACGTTCAAGGGTATCGTCGCGGCGACCGACGGCGCGCGCGTGGGTGGCCTCGTCGGCGAAAACCGCGGCGTCGTGCATGCGTCGACGGCAGTCGGCAGGGTAATGGGCGGCGCGTCGAACGTCGGCGGCCTCGTCGGCGCCAACTTCGCGAGCGTGAGCGACTCGACGGCCAGCGTCAACGTCGACGCCGGCATGGCAGGTGTGGCGGGCGGGCTGGTCGGCTACAACGCAGGCAGGATCGACGCGTCGAGCACCGACAGCTACGTTACGGCAGCGGCGAGCGGCATCGCGGGCGGGCTGGTCGGCCGCAATGCGGCGACCGGCGAAGTGCTTGCGTCGTCGGCCGCTGGCGACGTGATCGCGGGCGACTTCGCAACGGCAGGCGGTCTGGCCGGCGTGAACGACGGCGCGATCCACGGTTCGTCGTCGAAGGGGGCCGTGATGGCCGGCATGATGGCGCAGGCCGGCGGTCTGGTCGGCGTCAATGCGGGCACCGTGCAGGCGTCCGCATCGACGGGTTCGGTCGTCAGCGATTTCGAGAGCGTCGTCGGCGGCCTCGTGGCGTCCAACAGCGGCGTGATCGACGGATCGTCCGCGTCGGGCGACGTCCGGGTCGGGTTCGGCAGCATCGCCGGCGGGCTCGTCGGCCGCAACACGGGTACGGTGCGTGACGCCGGCGCGAAGGGCACGGTCGCCGTGACGGGGACGGGCAAGGCCGGCGGGCTGGTCGGCTTCAACGCCGGCCGCGTGTCGTCGTCGAGCGCAAGCGGCGACGTGCTGGCCGATCGGGGCAGTTCGGTCGGCGGCCTGATCGGCGAGAACGCCATTGGCGCGTCGGTCGAGCACTCGAGCGCGACCGGTTCGGCGGCCGGCGGCCACGACAGCTACGTCGGCGGCCTGGTCGGCTTCAACAGCGGCATGGTCGCATCGTCGTCGGCGGCCGGCACGGTTTCCGGTGGCTACTATGCGCGGCTCGGCGGCCTGGCCGGCGCGAACTTCGGCACGTTCGACAACGCGACGACGGCAACCCGCGTTGCGCTGACGCCGGGTTACCGCCAGCAAGCCGGCGCGTTCGCGGCCCTGAACTTCGGCCTTTTCAATGGCAGCAGCGCAACTGGTGCCGCAGCGGGGATGCCGCTCGCCAACCTCAACTACGGCCAGATCCGCGACTGACCGGTGCCGACCATGCCGGCGGCTCGGCTCGGCCCGGCCCGGTCTGACCTGACCTGACCTGACCGGATCGCCGGCAAGCCTGCCGCACGCGGCGGCCCGCGCAGGAACGGGCCGCCGCGTGCAAGCGGGACGCACCTCGCCGGGCATGCATGCGCATGCCCGGTGCGCGAACCGGCCGCGCGCGAACGCAGGCCGGGCGTCGGCGGATGGCATCGCCCGCGCGATTCCGGCCGGTTCGTCCGGCCGTCGCGGAAATCCTCGGCGCCGCGCAAACTCGCTAGAATCGAGACTTTCCCGCGCCGAGCGCGACCGGCGCCGCCGTTGCAGGCGGCCCCGGTCGCCCCGTCTCCATCGATGACCACTGCCGATTACCGCTTTTGCCCGCGCTGCGCGAGCCCGCTCACCGAGCGTGCCGATCCCGACCACGAAGGCGGCCGCATCCGCCAGGCCTGCCCCGACGGCACCTGCGGCTACGTGCACTGGAACAACCCGCTGCCCGTCGTCGCCGCGATCGTCGAACTCGACGGCAAGATCCTGCTCGCGCGCAACGCGGCCTGGCCCGAAGGCATGTTCGCGCTGATCACCGGCTTCCTCGAGAACGGCGAAACGCCCGAGGACGGCATCGCGCGCGAGGTGTTCGAGGAAACGGGCCTGAAGGCCGAGCACGTGTCGCTCGTCGGCGTGTACGAATTCATCCGCAAGAACGAACTGATCATCGCGTATCACGTGCGCGCGTCGGGCACGGTCGTGCTGTCGCCGGAACTGCTCGAATACAAGCTCGTCGATCCGCCGCTGCTGCGCCCGTGGCGCGCCGGTACCGGTGTCGCGCTCGCCGACTGGATGCGCGCGCGCGGCCTCGAGTTCGAATTCGTCGACCGGCCGGGGCAGTGACGGGCCGGCCCGTGCACAGGGTTTTCTCCGCCGTGCCGCGTGCGATCGCGACGCGGCGCTTCACCCGTTGCCGGCGCGCCGTGCCCTGCGGCGGCCGTGCTTCGTCTGCATCGCTTCCCACGTCCTGATCGCCATCGCCATGTCCGACAAGCCGCAACCGCGTCCGCGCGACGCCTACCGCCACTTCCTGCCGATCACGACCCGCTGGATGGACAACGACGTCTACGGGCACGTGAACAACGTCGTCTACTACAGCTACTTCGACACCGTCGTGAACGAGTACCTGATCCGCGCGGGCGTGCTCGACGTCGAGCACGGGCAGACGATCGGGCTGGTCGTCGAGACGCAGTGCAACTACTTCGCGCCGCTCGTGTTCCCGCAATCGGTCGATGCGGGGCTGCGTGTCGTGAAGCTCGGCACGTCGAGCGTGCGCTACGAGGTCGGGCTGTTCGCGCAAGGCGATGCCGCGCCCGCCGCGCAGGGGCATTTCGTGCACGTGTACGTCGATCGCGGGACACGCCGTCCCGTGCCGCTGCCCGACGCGTTGCGCGCCGCGCTCGAGCCGCTCACTGCCTGACGGCTCGCGGTGCACGCGCTCGCGCTCCAGGTCTTCAACGGCCTCAGCTACGGCTTGCTGCTGTTCATGCTGTCGGCCGGCCTCACGCTGATCTTCAGCGTGCAGGGCGTGCTCAACTTCGCGCATGCGAGCTTCTACATGCTCGGCGCGTATGTCGGCTACAGCATCGCGGCCCATGCGGGCTTCTGGCCGGCGCTCGTGCTCGCGCCGCTTGCGGTCGGGCTGCTCGGCGCCGGCTGCGAACGCACGTTGCTGCGCCGCGTGCAGGCGCACGGCCATACGAACGAACTGCTGCTGACCTTCGGTCTCGCTTACCTGATCGGCGAGGGCGCGAAACTCGTCTGGGGCCTCGCGCCGTTGCCGGCGCCCGTGCCGCCGCTGTTCGACGGTGCGCCCGTGAGCGTGTTCGGCCTCGCGTTGCCGCGCTACCGGCTGTTCATGATGGCGATGTCCGCGACGATGCTGGTCGCGCTCGGCGCGCTGCTGCGCGTGTCGCGCATCGGGCTCGTCGTGCGCGCGGCGCTCACGCATCGTGCGGCCGTCGAGGCGCTCGGCTACGACGTGCCGCGCGTGATGACGGGCCTGTTCGGCGCCGGCACCGCGCTCGCGGCGCTGGCCGGCGTGATCGGCGCGCCG
>NZ_ASSI01000028.1:0-15995 GCF_000466765.1 Burkholderia sp. AU4i
GCTGTCTGGGCGCGGCGTGCCGCGCCCGGACAGCAGCACGACGCGCTCGACGCCGCGTTCCCGCGCCAGCCGCGCGAACGCGGCGATCGCGTCCACCGCGCCCGCGACCGCCAGATCGGGCTGGTAGGTCACGTACGCGGCCGACACGCCCGCGAGCGCGGCGGGCCACGTCTCGGGCGCCGTCCAGTCGAAGCGGACGGCCGACGTGCGCGACACGGGCCGGGTCGCGATGCCGCGCGCGCGCAGCCGTGCATCGACGCGGGCGCCCGTCTTGCCCGAACCGCCGACGATGAGGGTGGGAAGTGCCGACATGACCGTCTCCTTTGATCAAAATGCGAGAATGTCTCGCGTTTTGAAAACACGATAGACTCTCGCATTAGCAACGTCAAGTTTTTCCGGAGGCGGCATGGGCCGACAAAAATCGGGGCAAAACGACCAGCCCGAGGCGGCGGCAGCGGATGCGCCGGCGCGCGCGCGGCTGGTACCGACGCAGCAGCGCAGCCGCGAGCGGTTCGAGCGCATTCTCGCGAGCGCGTCGGAGGTGATGATCGAGAAAGGCTGCGACGCGTTCCGGATGAGCGACATCGTCGAGCGCACGGGCATCTCGTTCGGTTCGCTGTACCAGTACTTCCCGGACAAGGCGGCCGTGATCGGCACGCTCGCGGAGCGCTACAACGAAGCCGGGCACGACTGCGTGCGGCGCGATCTCGCCGCGATGAAGTCGCTCGACGACCTGCACGCCACGCTCGCCCGCATCACGGACAGCTATTACCGGATGTTCGTCGACGAGCCGCTGATGCGCGACATCTGGCGGGCCACGCAGGCCGACCGCGCACTGCAGGCGCTCGACCGGGCGGACGGCGAGTTTCTGGCGGGGCTGTTGGCGGATGCGCTGCGGGAACTCGCACCGGCGGTACCCGACGTGCAGTTGGCCGCGTTCTCGGAATTGACGATGGTGTTGATCGCCGCGGCGGTACGACATGCGATCGAGTTGCCGCCGAAGGCGGCGCGCAGGATTCTCGCGATGTTCAAGCAAACATTGCCGGAAAATCTTTCCGTGCTCGACAGCTAGGCCGCGCACGAATCTCATAACCGGGTAATTCCCATTCCCCGCTCGTTATTGAATATTCGACAATATAATTACAAGAATCCCCAAGGGCGCAGCGCGAGACCGCGGCGCCTGCATTCCTGATTCCCCATTCAAACTGCCTCAAAGCACCGCTACGCTCGAAAGCGCGGGGCTTTCTTTTTTTGCGCAGCGCAATCCGCTTCGTGAAGCGACGTGCGTTTCGCGCCGATGAACTCCGCGACGCTTTATTCAGCATTGCGGCAGCCATACTCCGCCGGCGTCAACAAATCGCCAGATGATTTACCGGAACAGATTAATTAAAAAATGACGATGATCAATGGAATCGATTTCAATCGATAACCACAATCACCCTTCGATTCTTCCATTTACTTTTCACTATTTATTCCGTTAAGCTTGCGCCAATATTTTTTTGACACCACCCAGATTGATCGATGAATTTCAGATCCAGGCGCATTTGAATTAAACCGATCGATTATTGTTTATTTTGAAAATCAAATGAGACGATATCACTCCACCGAAACCGGCCAGCCTTCATCGGGTTGACCCGGCGCGCCGTGCGTCGCTCGGCGGCAGATGCCTGCCGCCCCGACCACATCTCTTTGGCATCGCGGCTCAGGCTGCGCGGGCCGCGCCCGGTCATGGCGCACGGCCCGCGCGGCACCGCACTGCTATCACGAACTTCGAACTCACACTCTTGCGAGCGCTGACGATGGACGACTTTTGCCGCGCGAATTTGCCCCCTGCCGAGGATTGGCCGACGTTCGTCTTCGAATTGCCGGGGCTGCAGTTTCCGCCGTTTCTCAATTGCGCCGCCGCGCTGCTGGATACCGCCGTCGACGAGCGCGGCTGGGGCGATCGGGTGGCGATCACGACCGGGTCGGGCATCACGTGGTCGTATCGCGAATTGCGCGATACCGCCAACCGGATCGCCAACCTGCTCGTCCATGACGGCGGCCTCGTGGCCGGCAATCGGGTGCTGCTGCACGGCGCGAATCACCCGATGCTGGCCGCCGCGTGGTTCGGCGTGGTCAAGGCCGGCGGCATTGCTGTCGCAACGATGCCGAAGCTGCGCGCGGGAGAACTGTCGACCATCATCGGGCGGGCCCGGGTCACGCACGTGATCTGCGAAGCCGGGTTGTCCGCCGAACTCGACGCGGCGATGGCGAGCCTGCAGTGGCGCGGCGACGTTCGACGCTACGACACGGACGACACGCATCCGCACGCGCGCTGGCTCGACGGCCATTCGGCGGCATTCGCGGCCGCCGAAACGCGCGCGGACGATCCCTGCCTGATCGCGTTCACGTCGGGAACGACCGGCGAACCGAAGGCAACCGTCCATTTTCATCGCGACGTGATGGCGGCCTGCCACTGCTTTCCGCAGCACGTGCTCCGGCCCACGGCCGATGACGTCTTCTGCGGATCGCCGCCGCTCGCGTTCACGTTCGGCCTCGGCGCGCTGCTGCTGTTTCCGGTCAGCGTCGGCGCAAGCGTCGTGCTGTTGCCGAAAGCGGGCCCGGAACAGCTGCTGGCCGCCGTCGAGCGGCATCGGGTCAGCATCCTGTTTACGGCGCCGGCGGCCTATCGGGCCATGCTCGACCATCTCGACCAGCGCGACCCGTGCGACATCTCGTCCCTGCGCAAATGCGTGTCGGCGGGCGAGGCGTTGCCGCCATGGACGCGCGATGCGTGGCAGATCCGCACCGGCCTGCACCTGATCGACGGCATCGGGTCGACCGAGATGCTGCACATCTTCGCGTCGACCGGCGACACCGGCACGAAGGACGGCGCGATCGGCAAGGCGGTGCCCGGTTACCGCGTTGCCGTCGTGGACGAGCACGGCCAGTGCCTGCCGCCCTACGAGATCGGCTACCTGGCCGTGCAGGGGCCGACCGGATGCCGCTACCTGAACGACACGCGGCAACGCGACTACGTCAAGCACGGCTGGAACCTGACGGGCGACAGCGCCTACCTGGACGAGGACGGCTATCTGTTCTACCAGGCCCGCGCGGACGACATGATCATCACCTCCGGCTACACGGTGTCGCCCGGCGAAGTGGAGCAGGCGCTGCTGCGCCATCCGGATATCGCCGAATGCGGCGTCGTCGGGCACGTCGACGAACGGGGCGGCACGCTCATCTGCGCGCACGTGGTGCTGCGCCCGGGCGTCGACGGCTCGGATGCGTTGACGACGCAGCTTCAGCAGCACGTGAAAAGCGTGATTGCGCCATACAAGTGCCCGCATCGCGTGGCCTATCACGCCGCCGGTTTGCCGCGCAACGAATCGGGCAAGTTGCGGCGCGCCGTGCTCCGGCAGGCCGGTCATGGCGCGGCGCGTTCCCTGAATCAAGCAGTCCAAAGCGAAGAAATCCTATGAAAATTCTCGGCGCCGCGGCGGCCATTCCGGCCCCCGCGACCACCGCGCAATCCTGCGCGAACGACTACGCGATCAAGGCGGCCAGGCAGGCGCTGCAACAAGCCGGTTGCCTGCCGTCGGAACTGGATCTGATCGTCAGCCTGTCGATCTCCCCCAGCCGGATGGCGGACGCGCCGTCGATCGCGGGCCCGCGGCTGGCGCACCCCGTGCAGCGCGACCTGCGTGCGCGGCATGCGGCCGTGTTCGACCTGCTCGATGCGGACTGGACGCTCGCACTCGATATCGCGCAAAGCCATTGCCGGCAGCTCGGCTATCGGCGCGCGCTCGTCGTTCGCGCGGAAGCGCTCGCGGACGTCGAGCAGGTGGCCGAGAGCGGCTTCGCCGACGGTGCGGGCGCGATCGTGCTGACGCCGTCCGGCCATGACCGCGCTTATGCGAGCCGCTACGCGGATCTCGATTCCCCGCCGTTCGCGACGCTCGACGCGCTTGCGCCCCGGCGCGTGAACGGCAGCCTGTCGCTGGCCCGCTTCGAAAGCCGGTTCGATCGCGCCACCGGCCGCTTCGACGCCGAACCGGCCAATGCGAGCGCCGCGGTCAACGCGATGCTCGACGCGGCGCAAAGCCGCATCGACCGGCGTGCCGCCACGCTGTTCTGCGAATCGTGGCTGGGCGGATGGCCGTCGATCGCCACCGGCGCGCGGGATGCTTTCCGCGTCGACGTCGTCACCGGTCCGGCGGAGATTCCGAACCCGTTCCAGCTGCCCGCGTGGCTCGCGTCGCGCGTCGCAGATTCGATTTCGTTGCGCGACGATGAACGGACGGTGATCGCCATGACACTGGATCCGTTCCGGCCGCGCATCGCCTGCAGCACGATGGAGGTCTGACGGTGCACAACGTCCGAATCGCAAGTCTCGCCTGCCGCCTGCCGGCCCGCCAGGTACCCAACGACGATCCCGTCTTCGCGGGCGTCGAGCCCATTCCGGCGGAATGGTGGCAATTCTGGGGCATCGAATCGCGCCACATGATCGACCCCGATGCCGGCGAATCCGAACTCGCGCTGGCCGAGCGCACGGCCCGCGACGCCCTCGCGCGTGCCGGCGTGGAACCCGCCGAACTCGACCTGGTGCTGTTCAACATGACGTCGCCGTTCGTGTCGCTCGCCGACGGCCGGCGCCGGTTCGCGCCGCGGCTCTCGCGCGCGCTGCGCGACCGGCTCGGCGCCACGCGCGCGCTCGACGCCGATATCGAGATGGAATGCGCGAGCTTCGTGCTGCAACTGCAGCTCGCCGCCAACCTCATCAAGCAGGGGCGCGTGAAACGGGCGCTGGTGTGCTCGTCGGAGCGCATGTCGGCGGTGGTCGACTACACGAGCAAGTCGTCGACGAACTTCGGCGACGGCGCGGCCGCGGCCGTGCTCGTCGCGGAGCCGGCCGACCCCGACGGCGCCGACTGGCTGGATGCCGCGTATCACAGCGACGCCACCCGCTACGACCTTGTGACGATGCAGTGGCGCAATGCACAGGCCGCGGCCGACGACGACGCCGAAACCGGCGCCGACAACCCGTTCGGCGTGTATTTCACGCTCAAGCCCGAAGCGCAGGAGGCGATCTCGCGTTTCATGCCGGTGGCGATTCCCGACATCGTCGAGCGCCTGCTGCACCGGAGCGGCACCGGCATCGCCGACGTCGATGCAATGGTGTTCCACCAGCCGTCCGCGCTGCTCGTGCGCTCATGGGCACAGCGGCTCGGGCTCAGACCCGATCAGTACGTGATTCGCGTGGCCGATTGCGCGTGCCTCGTGTCGGCCGCCGTGCCGTTCGCGCTGGCCGAGTCGATCCGGCAGGGCGTGATCCGGCCGGGATCGAAGGTCGTGATTGCCGGCGCGGGCGCGGGCTGGGGCTTCGGCGCGCAATTGTGGCGCTGGGGCGAAACCGTCGTGTCCGATGCGGGCGACGCGGTCGCCGTCGTGACGGAACAGGAGGGTCACGCATGAGCGCCCGTCTCGTCATCGCCGGGTTCGGCCATGCGCTGCCCGAGCGAATCGTCGGCAACGACGAAGTCGCCGGCATGATCGACACCAGCGACGCGTTCATTCGCGAACGCACCGGTGTCGTCGCGCGACGTTATCTCGCCCCCGATCAGCATCTGGCGGACCTCGCCTGCCCGGCCGCGGAACGCGCAATGGCCGACGCGGGCGTCACGGCGCACGACGTCGACCTGCTGATCGTCAACACGCTGTCGCCCGATCATCACGACCCGTCGCAGGCGTGCTACATCCAGCCCCGGCTCGGCTTGCGGGAAGTGCCGTGCTTCGACATCCGCGCGCAATGCAGCGGCGGGCTCTACGGGCTCGAGATCGCGCGCCACTTCCTCGCGAGCGGCCTGTATCGCAACGTGCTGCTGGTCTGCGCCGAGGCGCTGTCGCGGCGCATCGACACGAGCAACGCCGGGCGCAACCTGTCGATCCTGCTGAGCGACGGCGCCGCCGCGCTGCTGCTGCAGGCGACGGACGAGCCGGCGCGCGGGCTGATCGACCTGACGCTCGGCGCCGACGGCACCCAGTTCGACCTGCTCGCCACCGAGGCGCCCGGCGCGCGACGCCCGCGCTTCATCGACGCGGACGACATCGCGGCCGGCCGCCACCACTTCCGGATGAAAGGCGCGCCGATGTTCGAGGACGCGACGCGCCGCATCGTCGACGCGTGCCGGCAGATGCTCGACAAGCACCGGCTGACGATCGGCGATATCGGCCTGGTCGTGCCGCACCAGCCGAACCTGCGCATCCTCGACGCGGTCATCGAGCGGCTCGGGCTGCCTCGCGAGCGCTGCATGATCTCGGTCGATCAACTGGGCAACATGGCGAGCGCGGCGTTTCCGGTCGCGCTCTCGCTCGCCCATGAGCAAGGCCGCATGCCGGCCGGCCAGCTCAACCTCCTCGTGACCTACGGCGCGGGCGCGACATGGGCCTGCGCGCTCTATCGGAGCTGAACGACATGCTGAACGCTTCCCCCGGGTGGATCGAGCCGCGGCTAGCGCTGATCGGCACCGCCGACGTGCCGCTGTACGTGATCGTCAACGACGAGGCCGCGACGCTGATCGAGGGCGGCCTGAGCGGCATGACGGCGCTCGTATGGCAGCAGCTTCACGATCTGCTGCGGGACTTCGGCGGCATCCGGCATTTGCGCTACTGGCTGATCACCCACTCGCACTATGACCATTGCAGCCTGCTGATGACGCTCAAGTCGCGCATGCCGTGGCTCCATGTATCCGGTTCGCCCGACGCGTTCGATGCGTTCCAGAGCCCGTCGGCCTGCCGCACCATCCGCCAGCTCGACGAGCACGCGTCTCGGTCGTGGGAACCCGCTGCCGGCGCCGATTTCACCGAGTTGGCCGACCTGCCGTTCTACCCGGTCAACCCGGGCGCGCAACTCGATATCGGCGACGGGATGCAGATTCGCACGATCGCGCTGCCGGGCCACAGCCGCTGCCAGTTCGGCTACTACTGCCCGCAGCTGGACATCGGTTTCGTGTCGGATGCGCTCGGCGAGTTTCAGGACGCCACCCACTGGCTGCCGCTGGTCTTTCAGGACCTGTTTGCGTACCGGCACTCGCTGGACGTCATCGAACAGCTGCATGCACCGCGGCTTGCCCTGGGGCACCACGGCATCCTCACCGGCGAGCTCGCACGGTCGGCCGCACGGCATGCGCGCGCGTGCCTCGATGCACGCGAGGCCGACGCACGCGCGGTTCGCGGCAACGCCGCCGCAACGCAGGCACTGGCCCATCAGTGGACGGCCCGTTACGCGGCAAGAAGCGAAAAGGTCGTGCCGCGTTTCCTGCACCTCAAAAGCATGACGCACATGATCGACCTGTTCCATCGCGCCGAATAGCCGTATCCGGATGTCCGCCGCGGCAACGCACGGGCGCCGGCCGGTGCGAGGCCCCTGCTCGCTGTTTTCATTCCTCTTCCGACGACATCATGACCACTGCGACCTTGCCGACTACGCTTGGCGAATTGCTTCAGAACCGCGCCGCCACACGCGGCGACCACACCGCCTACGTGTTCCTGAGCGGGCCGCCCGAGCAGGAACGGGCCGAATCGATGACCTTCTCCGAGCTCGACGTGCGCGCCCGCCGGGTCGCCGCGCTGCTGCGGCAGAACGCGGTCGACGTCGGCGACCGCGTGCTGCTGCTGTGCCGGCCGGGCCTCGATTACGTCGGCGCCTTCATGGGGTGCCTGTATGCGGGCGCGATCGCGGTGCCGGCCTACCCGCCGCGCAACAGGCAGCATATGGTGCGGATCGCCGGCATCGTCGAAAACGCGGGCGCCGACACGATCCTGTGCTCGGCCGAGGACCACGCGCGCTGCTCGACCTGGCTCGCCGATACCGACGCGTCCGGCAGCACGCTGCTCGACGTCGGCGGCGCGCAGGCGCTGGCTCCGGTGGATTCGCCCGCCGGCGTGCAGCCGTCCCACATCGCGTTTCTGCAATACACGTCGGGAACGACGGGCACACCGAAAGGCGTGATGGTGAGTCACGCGAACCTGATCCACAACCTGGGGCTGATACGCGAATGGCTTGCCTATGACGAGTCGAGCACGATCGTCAGCTGGCTGCCGCCGTATCACGACATGGGCCTGATCGGCGTGATCCTGACGTCGCTGTACGGCGGCTTCCGCAGCGTGCTGATGGCCCCGGAACGGTTCATCCAGCATCCGTACCTGTGGCTGCGCGCGATCAGCCAGTACCGCGCGGACCTGACGGGCGCGCCCGATTTCGCGTACCGGATGTGCTGCCGGCGAATCTCCGACGAACAGCTGGCGACGCTCGACCTGTCGTGCCTGCGCGCCGCGTACAACGGCGCCGAGTCGGTGCGCGCCAGCACGCTGACGGATTTCTCGCAGCGCTTCGCGGCAGCGGGCTTCGCCGCCGACGGGTTCCTGCCGTGTTACGGGCTCGCGGAGGGCACGCTGTACGTCGCCGGCCGCACGGGACAGCACCCGGTCCGCACGCTGTGCGTCGACCAGGCCGCGCTCCAGCGGCAATCGGTGGTGTTGCGCAACGAGACCCTCGGCGTGTCGCCGCAGCCGCTGGACCGCCCGGGCGAGCGGGTTCTGGTCAGCGTGGGCCGCACCGACGGCGAACAGCAGGTGATCGTGCGCGACCTGGAGACCAACGCGCGGTGCGACGACCGGACCATCGGCGAAATCTGCGTGGCCGGCCCGAGCGTCGCCGCCGGCTACTGGCGGCTGGACGAGCAGACGCATTCGACCTTCCGGCACACGCTGGCCGGCGACCGGGACCAGGCATTCATGCGCACCGGCGATCTCGGCTTCATTCTGGATGACGAACTGTACGTGACCGGCCGGCTCAAGGACATGGTGATCCTCGCCGGCCGCAACTACTACTCGGAAGACATCGAGTACGCGCTGATCGTCGGCGTGCCGGAACTGGTGCCGAACGGCTGCGCGGCCTTCATGGACGACCAGGCCGACGCGGAACGCCTGATCGTCGTGGCCGAAGTCGAGCGCACGCAGCGCAAGGGCAATCTCGACAGCTTCATCGACGCGATTCGCCAGGCGATCTGGAACCGCCTCGACATCGGGCCGAGCAGGATCGTGCTGGTGTCGCCCGGCAGCGTGCCGAAGACGTCGAGCGGCAAGGTGCGCCGCAGCACGTGCCGCACGCAGTTGCACGACGGCGCGCTGACGATCCTCGCGCAGTGGGACGTCGACGCCGGCACGCAAACGCCGGCCCCCGATCGCGGGCAGCCCGCGCGCCCGGCCGCCGGTGTCGACCAGCCGGCGGCCAACGATCGCCGGCGCGACGACGGCGCCACCGTCGACGAACTGAACGACTGGCTCAGGCACTACGCCCGCACGCGGATCGATTCGCGCACCATCGACGAGCGACGCACCATACCGCCGCACGTCGTGCTCGATTTCGGCAACCGGGGCCTGCTCGGCATGCCGATCGACCGTTCGCATGGCGGGCTCGGGCTCGGCCACCGCGAGATGGCGCGCGTGTTTGCGCAACTGGCCGCGATCGATTCGACGCTGGCTTTTTTCGTTGCCCTGAACAATACGCTCGGCATCGTGCCGATCATGCAGCACGCGCAACCGACGTTGCGCGACGAACTGCTGCCGAGCCTCGCGAGCGGCCGGATGCTCGCCGCATTCGCGATCACGGAGCCGGCCGCGGGCTCGCATGTCCGCGCGATCGCCTCCCGCGCGCAGCGCACCGCGTCCGGCGACTGGCTGGTCAGCGGCACCAAGCGCTGGAGCGGCTCGTCCGCGTGGGCGGGGATCATCAACGTGTTCGCGAAGCAGGCCGACGGCACGGGAATGGTCGGCCTGGCGGTGCGACCCGGCACGCCGGGCGTGCGGATCGGCGCCGAGGAGCTGACGATGGGCGTGCGCGGCATGATCCAGAATTCGCTGCATCTGGATCGGGCGCGGATCGGCGACGCATGCCGGCTCGGCGACATCGGCCAGGGCATGTCCGTGGCACAGCACGCGATGAACATCGCGCGCCTCGGCATCGCCGCCGTCAGCGTCGGCGGAATGAAGCGCTGTGCGCAGCTGATGCATCGCTACGGGGCGCGGCGCGAGGTCGCCACCGGGCTCCTGCTGGACAATCCGCTGAGCCGCTTGCGCCTGGGCGAGCTGCGGGACCGCATCGACGGGCTCGACGCGCTGGTCGAGCACCTGGCCACCGAGCTGGACCTCGGCGTCGCGCTGCCTGAAGACTGCCTGCTGATCGCGAAGATTCTCGGCTCCGAGCTGCTGTCGCAATCCGCCGACGAGCTGATGCAGTTCCTGGGCGGCCGCGGTTACATCGAGACCAACTTCGCGCCGCAGATCTTCCGCGACGCACGCCTGACCCGCATCTTCGAGGGGCCGACCGAAACGCTGCTGGTTCACCTCGGCAGCCGTCTGCTGAACGGAAGCGACGAGCTTCCGCGTTATCTGGAAAGCGCGCTGGGCGCCGGCGTGCTGGCCACGGAGCTGCGCGAGCTTGGCGCCCGGCTGTCGCAGGACGGGCTCGCCAATGCGGCGAAACTCGGCGGCGCCGCGCATGCCGCCGTCTGGGTCAATTACTGGCTCGGCACGATCGCTCAATGGGGACTGCTGCTCGCGGTGACCGAACGTGCGGCTGCGCAGCAGCGCATCGGTGACGGCGCGCTGCGCTGGGCGCAGCGCCGGTACGAACTCGCGATCGAGGCGGCGCAGCGGCAGGTCGGCCTGCGATCCGCACTAACCACGTCGGCGCAATTGAACGACTGGGCCGCGCAGATCGGGCTCGAGATCGGCGCGATCGAGCAAACGGTCCCTGGCGCAAGCCAGCTCGTCGATCCGTTGCTGGACGCCAATCCCGGCGAGCACGCGGCCGCCGGCATGCCCGACACCCCCGACGCGCCCGACACGCCGGCCGGCGAAGACGCCGGTCCGGCGCCGGCCCCGATCGCGGGCGAGCCGGCGAGCCTGCTCGATCGCCAGCAGGTTCATGCCGTCGAACAATGGCTCATCGCGTGGCTGGGCGAGCGCCTCAAGCACCGCAAGCTTCGCTTGACGCGCGAGTCGACGTTCGCCGAGATCGGCTTCGACTCGATCCTCGCCGTCGAAATGACGATCGTATTCAGCGAGGCGTTCAGCGTGAGCGTCGATCCGTCCGCGGTCTGGGACTACCCGTCCATTCGCGCGCTGGCCGCCCATCTCGCGCCCCGTACTCGCGGCACCGCGCCGGCGCCGATCGTGGCGCACGCCGATCCGGATGCCCCTTCATCCCATGCAGCCCAACCTTCGATCCTGTGAGACCGTCCAACATGCACGCCCGATACGCCCGATTCGACCTTGGTGATTCCACCACCGCGCTGGCCCGGCAGCTCGAACACTATCTCGACGCCTATCCCGACGAAACGCGCACGTTGCTCGGCCTGCCGGCCGGCGCCGCGATCGGCGTCGAGGTGCTCGACGAGGAACTGCCCGTCAGGCTCGAACACCACACGCATGCGGCCACGCTGCGCATCGGCCGGCACGACGCACAGCGCGTGATGGCCTACACGCGCAGTTGCAACTGGGCCAACGGCATCGTGCTGGTGCCGACGCTGGCGCGCCTGGTGTTTGCCGGCGCGTTCGACGGCCTGCGGGCCGGAGCGCCCCGCGCGATGCGCGCGTTCGCGGCATCCCGCCAGCCCGACCCGACCCGTAACCTCGGGATTCTGTGGGGCGCGTTCAACCTGCTGAGCCTGGCCGGCTGGCTGACCCTCGATCGCGGCGACGAAGACGCCGACTATGCGCTCACGCCCGCCGGCGAATATGTCGTCGCGTGCGTCGAGCACGCCCGGCCGCTGTTCGGGCAACTGGCCGATGCAACGTCGGTGCTCCAGCATCTGCACGCACTGTGTCATCGAACGCGCGTGGCGGCCGAGGACAGCCTGCTGTATGCGCGGCTCGTGCGGGCCTGCGTGGCGGGCTGGCCGGAGCTTGCGCCTCCGGCCACCGACCTGGAGCGCCAGGCGAACGGACAGCTGCGCACGGCGATGGACGGCCTGCTGCTGGGCCCGACCTGGGTCGCGCTCGACATGCCGGTGTTCGACAGGCAGCCGGATGGCCAGTACGCGCAGTCGGCGCCCGGCATCCTCGGCAAGCTCGTCGAGCAGCCCGGCGGGGTCGCGGTGGGTGCCTGGACACAGGCGGACCCGGTCGTCCTGGACGCGGCATGGGCGCTGATGGGCAAGTTCGGCATGGTGGAAATCGACCAGGGGGAGGTGCGGCTCACCGAGTCGGGCCGGATTCACCGTCCGATCGCCGCGCCTTATGCGGGGCTGCCCGCGTCGTATCTGCGTTCGTATGCGCTGCTCGACGAGCTCCTGTTCGGCAACCCCGATCCGCTCGATATCGACAGCGACGGCCACATCGATCGCGTGATGAACGTGTATGCGTCGAGCGGCGCCGGGTCGGGGCCGGCGTCGCAGGAAATCACGACGAAGATCCTGCGCGAGCTGTTCGACGACACGCCGCTGGATCGCCAGCCCGCCGGCATCGCCGACATGGGCTGCGGCGACGGCAGCGCGGTGAAGCGCCTGGCGGAATACGTCATCACGTCGACGCGGCGCGGCCGGCACCTCGCCGACTATCCGCTGCTCGTGATCGGCGCCGACTACAACGAATCCGCGCGCGGCCGCGCCACCGCGACGCTATCCGCGCTGAAGGACATCCCCGGCGTGCAGGTACGCGTGATCGCCGCCGACATCTCCCAGCCCGACCGCTACGACGAAGCCGTGGCCGACAGCGGCCTGACCGTCACGCAGCCGGACGGCAGCGTGCGCCCGGCGCGACTCAGCGACCTGCTGCACACCTTCATGTTCCTGGTCCACAACCGTCGGCTGGGCGTCCGGCGCAAGGACGCCGCCGAAGCGATCCTCGAGCGCCATCTCCGCACCGTCGATCGGGCACGCCTGCGCGCGGTGATCGACCAGCACTATGCGGGGGCCCTGACGGTATCGGATCAGGAAGCGTTGCCGATCGGGCTCGAACAGATCAAGCGCGCGTTCAAGGTCGCGTACAGCGACGCGGAAGGGCTCGTTCCCGGTTACGTGGCGGCTGCGGACCTGATCGATTTCCTGACCCGCTGGAAGCCCCACGCGAAGCATGGCTTTCTCATCGTGGAAGGACACAGCCCGTGGGCGGAGAACCTGTGCGCGCGGGCGCCGGGCGGCCCGGACACGTGGTTGCGCACCGAGCAGCTTCCGTCGGTGTTCAACTGGGGCATGCATTTCGTGTCGCGCCAGTTCATGGCGCCGTTCAACGAATTCACGCTCGCGCTGACCCTGGCCGGCCTGCGCCCCGACAGCCCGATTTACGGGCGGATTCATCCGGAAGGGTTCCCGGCGCCCGATCTGCTGAGCGACTATCGGTTCTTCAGTATCGCGAACTACGTCGACGATACCGTCGTTGCCGATTGACGGTCCGTTCGGTGCCATGCGGTACGCAGCGACGGCCGTGAATCGCATCAAGAGAACACCCCGGAGGCTGGATCAGTGCCCAGTCTCCGGGGTGCAGGTGCGCGCCGTACTGCTCGCCGGTTTCATGAATGCCCCCGATTCACACAGGGGACTCCACGCAACCGGCGCCCGGCTCGCGCATCAGGCGCTGTAGTCGTACACCCCGCGCCCCGTCTTGCGCCCCAGCCGGCCGGCCGTCACCATCTCGCGCAGCAGCGGGCACGCCCGATACTTCGGGTCGCCGAAGTCCTTCACGAACACGTCCATCACCGCGAGGCACACGTCGAGGCCGACGAGGTCGGCCAGCGCGAGCGGCCCGATCGGGTGGTTCGCGCCAAGCTTCATCCCCGCGTCGATCTCCTCGGCCGACGCGATGCCTTCAGCCAGCACGAAAAACGCCTCGTTGATCATCGGCACGAGAATCCGGTTCACGACGAAGCCCGGCGAGTTACGCACGCCGATCGGCGACTTGTCGAAACGCTCGGTCAGCTCGCGCACCGCCGACGCGGTCGCTTCGCTCGTCTGCAGCCCGCGGATGATCTCGACGAGCGGCATCAGCGGCACCGGGTTGAAGAAGTGCATGCCGACGAAGCGCGCCGGATCGGCGAGCGGCGCCGCGAGCGCGGTGATCGAGATCGACGACGTGTTGGTCGCGATGATCGCGTCGGGCCGTGCGACGGCCTCGATCTGCTTCAGGATGCGACCCTTCAGCTCGACGTTCTCGGTCGCGGCTTCGATCACGATATCGACCGACGCGAGCTGCGCGTAGTCGGTCGACGTCGTGATGCGCGCCAGCGCCGCATCGCGCACGGCTGCGTCGAGCTTGCCCTTCGACACGAGCCGCTCGAGGCTGCCCTTCAGCGTCGCGACGCCCTTCTCGAGCGCGGCGTCGCTGACGTCGATCATCACGACGTTGAGTCCCGCAACGGCGGCGGTCTGCGCAATGCCGTTGCCCATGGTTCCGGCGCCCACGACGCCGACAATTTCGATGGCCATGTAGTTCCTGTGTGTTCGGGTGCTGAGCGGTCGATTATCAGATGTTCTCGAAGATGGCCGCAATCCCCTGGCCGCCGCCGATACACATCGTCACGAGCGCGTAACGCCCGCCGATGCGCTTCAGTTCGTACAGCGCCTTGACCGTGATCAGCGCACCGGTCGCGCCGATCGGGTGACCGAGCGAGATGCCCGACCCGTTCGGGTTGACCTTCGCCGGATCGAGGCCGAGCTCCTGCGTGACCGCGCATGCCTGGGCGGCGAACGCCTCGTTCGCCTCGATCACGTCGAGATCGGTGATCTTCAGGCCCGCGCGTTCGAGCGCCTTCTGCGTGGCCGGCACGGGGCCGATGCCCATGTATGCCGGATCGACACCCGCGTGCGCATACGCGACGAGCCGGGCGAGCGGCTTCACGCCCTGCGCGCGCGCGGCATCCGCGCTCATCATCAGCACGGCCGCGGCCGCATCGTTGATGCCCGATGCGTTGCCGGCCGTCACCGTGCCGTCCTCCTTCTTGAACACCGGGCGCAGCTTCGTGAAATCGTCCGCGCTCGCGTCGTGACGCACGTGTTCGTCGGTGTCGAACGCGACCTCGCCCTTCTTCGTGCGGATCGAGATCGGCAGGATCTGGTCCTTGAAGCGCCCTTCCGCGATCGCGCGCGCCGCGCGACGATGCGATTCGAGCGCCAGCGCGTCCTGCGCGTCGCGCGAGATGCCGTACTTCGCTGCGACGTTCTCGGCGGTCACGCCCATGTGGATCGTCTGGAACGGGTCGTGCAATGCGCCGAGCATCATGTCGACGAGCTTGCCGTCACCCATGCGCTGGCCGAAACGCGCGGCCGGTACCGTGTACGGCGCGCGGCTCATGTTTTCCGAGCCGCCGCCGATCGCGACGTCGGCGTCGCCGAGCATGATCGTCTGCGCGGCCGACACGATCGCCTGCAGGCCCGAACCGCACAGGCGGTTCACGGTCAGCGCGGGCGTGTGCTGCGCGACGCCGCCGTCGATCGCCGCGACGCGCGCGATATACATGTCCCTCGGTTCGGTGTTCACGACGTGGCCGAACACGACATGCCCGACCGCATCGCCCGACACGTTCGCGCGCGACAGCACTTCGCGCACGACTTTCGCCCCGAGGTCGGTCGGCGAGAAATCCTTCAGGCTGCCGCCGAAATCACCGATCGCGGTACGGACACCGCTCACCACCACGACTTCTTTCGCTGCATTGCTCATCGTCTCACTCCGGTTCGTTCGCGCCCGCAGGCGCGGGGATACGTTGCGTTACATGTTCGGGTAATTCGGCCCGCCGCCGCCTTCCGGCGTGACCCACACGATGTTCTGCGTCGGGTCCTTGATGTCGCAGGTCTTGCAGTGCACGCAGTTCTGCGCGTTGATCACGAGGCGATCGCTGCCGTCGTCGTTCTTCACGAACTCGTACACCGCCGCCGGGCAGAAACGCCCCTCCGGCCCCGCATACGTGCGCAGGTTCACGTTCACCGGCACGTTCGCATCCTTCAAGGTCAGGTGCG
>NZ_ASSI01000029.1:0-86949 GCF_000466765.1 Burkholderia sp. AU4i
GGGGCCGATACAATGGCGCAACCGCCGCGGCGGCCGCGCGCGGGCGCACGGGCATGCCGGCCACCGGCGCGCCGCCTCGCCGGCCCGATGGGCCGCCCGGCCCCCGCCCACTCGAGATGGCGACACCGATGCGCAAGAAGAAATCCCCCGTCAAAGACCTGCTGCTCACCCGTTATGCGCCGATCGCCGACGGTATCGCCGCGCTGTTCTTCCCGTACGCGGAAGTCGTGATCCACGACCTGCACGACCAGACCGTGCTGTATCTCGCGAACAACCTGTCGAAGCGCGAGGTCGGCGACGATTCCGCGCTGGAGGAAATCGATCATTCCGCGCGCGAGCGCGTGATCGGCCCGTACGAGAAGCTGAACTGGGACGGCCGGCGGATGCGCTGCGTGAGCAACGTGCTGTTCGACGACGAAGGCCACCCGGCCGGGATGATGTGCATCAACTTCAACATCGCGGTGTTCGACGAGGTGCGCGCGACGCTCGACCTGTTCATCAAGGGTGCGGGCGTGATCGCACAGCCGGACGAGCTGTTCCGCGACGACTGGCAGGAGCGCATCAACACGTTCCTGCACGGCTGGCTGCGCGAGCGGCAGGTCGGGCTGAACGGGCTCACGCGCGAGCACCGGCGCGAGCTCGTCGAAGCGCTATACGCGGAGGGCGCGTTCCGCGGCAAGAGCGCGGCGAACTACGTCGCGAATGTGCTCGGGATGGGCCGCGCGACGGTCTACAAGCACCTCAAGCACCTGAAGGAAACGCAGGGCGACGCGTAAGCGAAACGCGGGGGCGGGCGGGTTCGCCCGTTCGCCGGAACGACGAAACGCCCGTTCGTCGGGACGCGCGGCGGCGGCCGGTATCGGCCATCGCTATCGGTGCGCCGCTTCCGTGTCTATGCTTCGTGATGCGGCGGGCGCCCGTTTCACGCGCCCGCCCGGCCTGGACGAAGCGTCGAAGCACAAGTGATATAGTCCCGGTTACATTTTTTTTGCTGCCCGGAACCGCCCATGACGACCGCTCCCGCCCCGATTGCCCGCCCGACCCTGACCGTCGAAATCTGGTCCGACCTGATCTGCCCGTGGTGCTGGATCGGCAAGCGCCGCTTCGACGAGGCGCTCGCCGCGTTCGCGCACGCCGAGCGCGTCGACGTCGCGCTGCGCGCATACCGGCTGATGCCGGGCCAGCCGGTCGAGCCGGTCGAGGCAATGCTCGCCGGCAAGTACCGGATGTCGCTCGCGCAGGTCGACCAGATGCTGCGCCAGGTGACCGATGCGGCCGCGAGCGTCGGGCTGCGTTACGACCTGCCCGGCACGCTCGTCGGCGACACGCTCGACGGCCACCGGCTCGTGAAGCTCGCGGAAGCGACGGGCCGCGCGCACGCGCTGACCGAGCGGCTGTACCGCGCGTATTTCTGCGAGCACGGCTCGTTGTTCGATCACGCCGAGCTCACCGAATTCGCGGTCGAAGCGGGGCTCGAGCGCGCGGCCGTCGAAGACGTGCTGCGCAGCGACCTGTATCGCGACGAAGTCGAAGCCGATATCGCGCGCGCCGCGCAGATCGGCGGGCGCGGCGTGCCGCTGTTCGTGTTCGGCGGCCGTTACGCGGTGTCGGGCGCGCAGCCGGCCGACGCGTTCGCGCAGGCGCTCGACCAGGCATGGCGCGACGGCATCGTCGAGCTCGACGGCAGCGACGCGGCCGCCTGCGGCCCCGACGGCTGCGAACTGCCGGCGCGCACATAACGCCCGTCGCATCCGTCACGCGCGTCCCGCCCGAACGCGCGACTACGCATCGCTCCTGCCACAAACCGGCAGGAAGCCCGCGCCGAGGGGGCCTACAATGCATCCTTTCAAATAACTATCAGAAGGCTGCAAGCCCATGACCCACGGGATCCACGGCGAGAAGCGCTGGTACGCGCTGATCGTCCTCTGCCTCGGCGTGCTGATGATCGTGCTCGACAGCACGATCGTGAACGTTGCGCTGCCGTCGATCAGCACCGACCTCCATTTCACCGAAACGGCCCTCGTGTGGGTCGTCAACGCGTACCTGCTGACGTTCGGCGGCTGCCTGCTGCTCGGCGGCCGGCTCGGCGACCTGTATGGCCAGCGGCGCATGTTCCTCGCCGGCCTCGTCGTGTTCACGCTCGCGTCGCTCGCATGCGGCCTCGCCCAGTCGCAGACGATGCTGATCGCCGCGCGCGCGGTGCAGGGGCTCGGCGGCGCGGTGGTGTCGGCCGTGTCGCTGTCGCTGATCATGAATCTCTTCACCGAGCCCGGTGAGCGCGCGCGGGCGATGGGCGTGTACGGCTTCGTCTGCGCGGGCGGCGGCAGCATCGGCGTGCTGCTCGGCGGGCTGCTGACGAGCTCGCTGTCGTGGCACTGGATCTTCCTCGTCAACCTGCCGATCGGCATCGCCGTCTATGCGATGTGCGTCGCGCTGCTGCCGCGCCTGCGCGCGCCGGCCGGCGCCGCACGGCTCGACGTCGCGGGCGCGGTCACCGTGACCGCGTCGCTGATGCTGGCGGTCTACGGGATCGTCGGCGGCAACGAAGCCGGCTGGCTGTCGACGCAGACCGTCGTGCTGATCGGCGCCGCGGCCGCGCTGCTCGCCCTGTTCATCGCGATCGAGGCGCGCGCCGCGCATCCGCTGATGCCGCTCACGCTGTTCGCCGCGCGCAACGTCGCGCTCGCGAACGTGATCGGCGTGCTGTGGGCGGCCGCGATGTTCGCGTGGTTCTTCCTGTCCGCGCTGTACATGCAGCGTGTGCTCGGCTACCGGCCGCTGCAGGTCGGTCTCGCGTTCCTGCCGGCGAACCTGATCATGGCCGCGTTCTCGCTCGGGCTGTCCGCGCGCATCGTGATGCGCTTCGGGATCCGCGGCCCGATCGCGGCCGGCCTGCTGATCGCGGCCTGCGGCCTCGCCCTGTTTTCGCGCGCGCCGGTGGACGGCGGCTTCGCCTGGCACGTGCTGCCCGGCATGACGCTGCTCGGCATCGGCGCGGGCGTCGCGTTCAACCCGATGCTGCTCGCCGCGATGAGCGACGTCGATCCGGCCGATTCCGGGCTCGCGTCGGGGATCGTCAACACCGCGTTCATGATGGGCGGCGCGCTCGGCCTCGCCGTGCTCGCGAGCCTCGCGGCCGCCCGCACCGACGTGCTCGCGGCCGCGAACGCCGCGCCGCTCGACGCACTGAACGGCGGCTACCATGCAGCCTTCGCGTTCGGCGCGGCATTCGCTGCCGCCGCCGCGCTGATCGGGCTCGCGCTGCGCATCCGGCGGCAGGACGCAGTCGAAGGTACCGGCCCCGCGATGCACTGACGCCGACGAGCCGCAGGCGGCGGATGAATCCGGCCGTCTGTATCGAACCTGGGGCGCGCACCGTCGCGCCCTTTTTCTTCTTCCGGGTGCCGCGCACCGCCGGTCCTGTCGTGGCAAGCCGGCACCGGCCACCACGTTGGCCCTGCCCCGTTCAAACGCCCGTTTCAGCGCCGCCTGCCGCCCGCGCCTTCCCGGCCGATTTTTAACGCAGTCGTACACCGACCCGCCACATTTGCGACAATGGCGGACTTTGACCCACGCGCCGCTGCCGCCGAACGCCGCATAACTGCCTCCTTCCGATGTCGCTTCCCCATATCGATCTGCTGTACTCGTTGTCCGGCCTGTTCGTCGGCATCCTCGTCGGCCTGACCGGCGTCGGCGGTGGTTCGTTGATGACGCCGATCCTCGTGCTGCTGTTCGGCGTCCACCCCGCGACGGCGGTCGGCACCGACCTGCTCTATGCGGCGGCGACCAAGGCCACCGGCACGCTCGTCCACGGCCTGAAGGGTTCGATCGACTGGCGCATCACGGGCCGGCTCGCGGCAGGCAGCGTGCCGGCCGCGGCCATCACGCTGTGGTGGCTGCACACGCACGGGATGAATACGCCGGGCACCGCGCGGATGATCCAGCTCGTGCTCGGCGTCGCGCTGCTGCTCACGTCGCTCGCGCTGATCTTCCGGCCCCAGCTCACCGCGTTCGCCGCGCGCAACCCGCTCACACCGAGCCCCGCGCGCACGCTGTGGTCGACCGTGCTGACGGGCGCCGTGCTCGGCGTGCTCGTGTCGATGACGTCGGTCGGTGCCGGCGCGATCGGCGTCACCGTGCTCCTGCTGCTGTATCCGATGCTCGCGACGACCCGCATCGTCGGGTCCGACATCGCGCACGCGGTACCGCTCACGCTGGTCGCCGGCATGGGCCACTGGCTGCTCGGCTCGGTCGACTGGTCGATGCTGCTGTCGCTGCTGCTCGGCTCGTTGCCGGGCATCGTGCTCGGCAGCCTGCTGTCGGCGCGCGCACCCGAGCGGCTGCTGCGCAACCTGCTCGCCGCGACGCTCGTCGCGGTCGGCGTGAGGCTCGTGCTCGCGTAGGCGGGCGCCGATCCCGCCCTTCGCCCGCGGTTGCGCTTTTTCCCGGCCAGCGCCGCCGACGCGCCGCGCCCGCCTCCGCTGCGATGAAAAACAGCCCGACCGGCCTGCGCCGATCGGGCTGTCGTCCATCCGGGGCGGCTCGAGCCGCCCGCTCCGCTTACTGCCCTTGCTGCTGCAGTTTCTGCTGCTTGAGCTGCTGCGTGCGCGCCTGCAGCTTCAGCACCCGCTGCAGGGCGGTGCGGTTCGCGAGGATCCCGTCGTAGAAGTTGGCGAGATCGCCCTTCAGCGCGGTCCGCGACGCGTCGTTCAGGTAGATCATGTGGCCCGACGGGTAGTTCTTGATCGTCAGGTTCTGCGCCTTGAGCGTCGGGTCGAGCGGCATCTGCGCGAGCGTCAGCTCCGTCTGGTGGAACGGCGTGACGGCGTCGAAATAGCCGTTCGCCGACAGCACCTTCAGGTCCGGGTTCACGCTCATCGTCGACGCCAGGTCGCCGGCCGTGTACAGCGTGTTGCCGCCGCCCTTGTTCGCGCCGGTCGGGTCGGTGTGGCTGAAGTCCCAGTTGTTGAAGACCTGGTCGTTCAGGTCCACGAACGACGACGTCGACGTGTACTTGAGGTCGGTGTTGATGTAGCTGTTCCACAGCACCGTATACGCGCCGCCGACGTTCGTGATCGACGGATCGTTGCTGCCCGAGTTCGGCAGGATGTACGGCGCGATGCCCTTGCCCGTGAAGTTCGCGCGACCGTCGTACTGGCCGATCTGCGTGCCCGGCACGAGCGTCAGGAAGAACGTGTACGGCGGGTTGTCGTCCGACGACGGCACGTTGCCGAGCGCGGCCGGGTTGCCGAACGTCTGGATCAGCGACGTCGGGTCCGTGCCGATGTACGCGCCCATCTGCTGCGCGGTCTGCAGGTTCAGGTTCAGCCGCACGTTCACGAAGCCGCCGTCCTGCGGGTTCGGCTTCTGCGCGAGCGGCGCGAGCGTGTTGTCCGCATAGTTGCGGGCCTGGACCATGTACGCGTCGAGATCGGTCGGCGTCGGGTTGAGCGTCGTCTTCTTCCAGTAGAACGCGTCGGCCGCGAGTGTCGGGAACGTGCCCGGCGCGGACAACGCATTCGCGTAGTCGAGGATCGACGACTGCAGCGTGATCCCGTTCAGGTCGATGCCGTCCTCGTGCAGCACCCACGACACGACCGCGCTGCGCGCGGTGCCGTACGACTCGCCGTACAGGAATTTCGGCGAATTCCAGCGCGAGTACTTGGTCAGGTAGCGCTGGATGAAGCGGTCGATCGAGCGGGCGTCCTGGTCGGTGCCCCAGAAGTCCTTGTTCTTCGCCGGGGCGATCGCCGCCGAATAACCGGTGCCGACCGGGTTGATGAACACGAGGTCGGTACGGTCGAGCAGGCTGTCCGGGTTGTCGAGCAGCTTGTACGGCGCGGGCGGCGTGAAGTTCGGGAACGACGACTGCAGGCGCTTCGGCCCGTACGAGCCGAGCAGCAGGTAGACCGACGACGAGCCGGGGCCGCCGTTGTAGAAGAACGTGACCGGGCGTGGCTTCGACGGGTCCGGATTGTCCTGCGTGTACGCGACGTAGAACATCTTCGCGTTCGGCGCCGACGTGACCGGGTCGATCGTCGTCAGGTGGCCCGTGGTGGCCGTGTACTTGATGGTCTTGCCGCCGATCGTGACCGAACGGTGGACGACGGCCGCCCCTTCCGTGGAATCCGTGACCGCGTCGTTCGGCCCGGTGCCGTACACGTCGGTGTCGACGTACGGCTGGTCGGCCGCTGCGGCCGTTGCGCTGGTGTTGGCCTGCGTGCTGGCGCCAGCCGACGTCGCGGCCGCGGCGGCGGCCGAAGCAGCCGGGCTCGGCCCGTCGTCGCCGCCGCACCCCGTGACGAGCAGCGCCGCGGCCGCGGCTGCGGCGAGCGGCACGCTCAGTGTCGTTCCGAATAGCGCGAAACCGTCTTTCAAGGACTTCCGTGTCGTCATTATTGCCTCTCGAACAGAACGATAAATACCGCCGGTCGCAAAGGATCATTTGCGCCGGCGCTCCGCACCAGGAATGCATTCGTTATGCGACGCACTCCGAGTTTTTTACCGCATCGGCGAATACCGATCGGCACGATTTACCCCACCCATGTTTTTTTTTGCAACCGCACAATGGAATCAATTCCATTGCAAACGGCAATCCAATAATCCGCGGCAATACGAATTCATTGCGCGAATTTGCATGCACACAAAATCGACGGCAAAAACACACCCCGCAAGGCCCGCCCGACAAGGGCGCCTCGCTTTGAACAGACGAACGATCCCCTTCGGCGAGATACCGATTAATCGCAGAACAGCGATCAACCGCGACTCGAGCCGATTTAACAAAATCGAAAGGATCGATTAACTAAACGGAAAGGAATATCTTCGTATCCGTAATTTATTAAATTAAGTGAAAATACCGGCGCATATTAGGGTTCTGATTTAGCGCCGTAAAGTAATAATTTGTTACAGCGCTCGCCATTCGGACAAAAGCCAATCCGGGACCGATTCCATTCGCTCAAAGAAAAAAGCCGGACGGCTGTCCGGCTTCGTGCGGGCGGCGCGGCGGGCGCCGTCAGAGCGGCACGTCGATCGTGCCGGCACCGGTCGTGATCGCGTTCGCCCCCGGTGCGGCCGAGATCGGCGGCAGGTTCGCGCTCGTCAGCGCGGGCGCGGCGCCCGGCGTGCCGCCGCGCGGCACCGTGCGGATCACCTGCGACGGCGGCAGCGGCGCACCGTTCTTCAGGTGCCGCCACATCAGGTTCAGCGCCTGCACGTTGTAGTAGTGAACCGGCACGAAGCGCGTGTCGAAGCCCGGCACCGGCAGGAACGCGTCGAAGTGCTGGCCATTCGTCACCTCGTAGAACACGAGCCGGCTGCGCCCGCCTTCGCTGATGCCGTTCTGCGCGACGTACGCGCGCGATGCGTGATTCACGGGCACCAGCGCATCGCTGCGGCCCTGGACGATGATCGCCGGCTTGCCCTGCAGGTTCGCGTTCACGCGCACCGCGTCGACGTTCGCGGGCATGCCGAGCATCCCGTTCGTCCAGAGCTGGCGCAGGCACAGCGCGCCCGCGAAGCTCGCATCGGGTGTCGCGAGCCGGTGGTCGATACCCGCGCCCGTGTTGAACACCAGGTTGATGCCGGCCGTCGGCGGCACGCCGTTGCCGGCGCCGAAGACGGCCGGCATCGGCGACGTGGCCGGCGCGGCGACGGCGCCCGTTGCCGGGTTCGTCGTCGCGAAGCTGAAATTGCACAGGTTGTCGGTGACGCGCGAGCGCGTGTATGCGTTCGCATACGTGACGGCGATCGCCGGAATCGCCTGCGAATCCCACATCGGCGCTTGCAGCAGGTCGGAATCGGCAAGGTAGCCGGCCGCGTGGAGCTGCGCGAGCGCGTCGGCGGCCTGGCTTTGCGTATCGGCCCCCGCCACGAGCCCGGCCGCGGCGAGCGTCGCGCAGCGCTGCGTGCGGATCGACTGCGTGGTCGCCGCCGGCAGCGCGCTCAGGTACGGCGCACCGGCGAGCGACGCCGACGCGGCCGCGCACGGCTGAAGCAGGTTCGCGAGGGTCGCGTAGTCGGCCAGCGGCCGGCCGAACGACGGCACCGGCTGGCCGCCCGAGCGCACGACCGCATTCGGCGCCATCCGCACGTTGATTTGCGGCTCGCCGACCACGACCGCGGTGATCCAGCCGCGACTGTCCTGTTCGGCCGCCGCGAGCGACGCGCCGCCGCCGTTGCTGACCGACGCGGCGATCGTCGTGATGTCGCCCGCGCGATAGCGCACGCCGTGATGCGAGCTGTCGATCAGCGGGCCGAACTGCTCGTTGAGCGCCCAGTACGCGAACTCGACCGACTGCAGCGTCACGCGCCCCCAGTCCTGCTCGGGATTCTGCTGCGAATGCGCGTGCTTGAACGCATAGCGGTTCGGGAAGCGGGAATTGAAGGTGGCGAGATCGCCGCTCGTCACGTTGGCGGTGAACAGGCTCGCGGTGCCGGCCAGCACCGCGTTGGCGAGCGTGCCGTCGATCAGCGTGACGGTGTCCGACATGAGTTCGTGCGCGCCGTTGCCGCCGCCCTTGTCGTTGTAGGCGACCGCGCAGCCGCGCTTGAGCGCCCATTCGCCGGCCGCGGAAATCGCGCCGTACACGCCGCGCGAGCCCGACGACGTCGCGGTGACGATGCACGGCTGCGCGGGATTGAAGCTGGCGGGCACCTGCACGAGCAGCGTCACGTTCTTGCTGCCGCTGCCGTCGTCGGAATACGCGAGATATTCGGTGCCGGGGATCTTGCCTTCGCCGAGCGTGTCGTTGCCGTCGAGATCGACGTTCGGCCCCCAGAAGCGGCCGTAGCCGCCGTTCGCGCTCATGTCGACGAGCGCGCGGTAGTTCGACCAGATCGCGAGGCGGCGCAGCTCGGCGCTCGTCGGCCGGGCGGCGTTCGCGAAGCCGGGGGCGGTGGCCGAGCCGAGGCCCGTCTTGCCGAGGCCGGCCGTCAGCAGGTCGTCGCTCGCGCCGTCATAGGCTGTCGTGCGCACGTTGCCGGACACGAAACCGGGCAACCGGTTGCGCTCGGCCGATTCGTCGCCGTTACAGGCGCCGAGTAGCGCGATCGCGGCCAGCGCCGCGCCGAAAACCATCCGCCTGCCCCACCCGAGCCTCGTCATCGCCGCCCTCTCGATATCGTTATCGGTCCGCCGCCGCTTCATGCGGCTTGCGGCCTCTCAAGCGCAAACGGGCCCCGGCATGCCGGGGCCCGCCTGGAAACGGGCGCACGCGGCGCTCGCGCGCCGCCGCCCGGCATCACTGCTGCTGAACCGTCAGCTTGTTCGTGACCGACGTCACGCCCGCCACGCCCTTGGCTGCAGCTTCGGCCTTGTCGATCTGGTCCTGGGCCGGCATCGTGCCTTCCAGCGTGATCGCGCCGCCCTTCGAACGCACGACGAGGTTCGACACGTTCACGCCCGATTCCTTCGAAATCGCCTTGCGCACCGTATAGCCGAGCTTGCGGTTCGCCTTCTTCGCGGTTTTCGCGGCGGCCTTCGGCGCGCTGGTCGCTGCCGCGGGCGCTTCCGTTGCCGCCGCATCGCTCGACTGCGCATACACGCTGCCCGACAGACAGGCCGCCACGGCGGCGACACCCAACGCTCTCAACACGATCGACTTCATGCTATCTCCTTATCACTCCGGAACGGCCGTGCACAGTACGGCCGGATACCCCCAAAAACAGCCGGCCCGCGCGCGAACGGGCGGGACAGCCGGTGTTTTCCACGGCGATACGAGAGAGGCAAGACGGGCTGGCGGACGGCGCACGCGGGAGCGGGCCGGCCGGGCCGGACAGCCGCCGGCCGGACGCGCCCGGTCTCATTGCGTGCCGGGTCGCGCGCGAATCGGGCGCGGCTGCGTCGCACAATGTAATCCAGCGCCCGCGGAAGCGCAAAGCTTTTGACGCGGCGGCCCCCGCCGCTGTCGTCGCGCCGCCGCGCCGCACTCGCGCACGCACCGCGAAACCGGGTACCATCGCCGCGAGAATCCGCCTCGTCCGCGCCGACCGTCACCGATACGTCACGCCAGCGTCATCCGCCGCTCCCCATGAAGCCAGCCCGCCCCCGCCCGCCTCGCCGCATCCTCGCCCGCTTCGTCGCGGTGTCGTGGCGCGACCTCGCGCTGTCGATCGGCCCCACCGTGCTGCTCGCGGCCACGGCCGTCTGGCTCGCGGTCAAGCTGATCCAGCCGGCCCCGCCGTCCACGCTCGTGATCTCGTCCGGGCCGCCCGGCAGCACGTACTGGAACGCCGCGCAGAAATACAAGACGATCCTCGCGAAGAACGGCGTCACGCTCGACGTCCAGTCGTCCGAAGGGTCCGCCCAGAACCTCGCGCGGCTGTCGAACCCGAACGCGCCGGTCGACGTCGGCTTCGTGCAGAGCGGCATCGGCCCGAAGGAGCGCGACGAGCACCTCGTGTCGCTGGGCAGCATCGGCTACGTGCCGCTCGCGATCATGTACCGCGGCCCGGTCGTCGCGCGCCTGTCCGATTTCAAGGGCAAGCGGCTCGCGCTCGGCGCGGAAGGCAGCGGCGCGCGCGAACTGAGCCTCGCGCTGCTGAAGATGAACGGCATCGTGCCGGGCGGGTCGACCGAGCTGCTGCCGACCGCCGGCGAGGATGCAGCCACTGCGCTGCTCGACGGCAAGATCGACGCGGCATTCCTGTCCGGCGACTCGACGCAGATCCCGGTGATGGCGAAGCTGTTCCGCGCACCGGGCGTGCACGTGTATTCGTTCACGCAGGCCGAGGCGTACGCGCGGCGCTTCCCGTACCTGACCGCGATCACGCTGCCGATGGGCGTCTACGATCTCGGCCGCAACCTGCCGCCCGCCGACATCCACACGGTCGCGCCGACCATCGAGCTGGTCGCACGCGACTCGCTGCACCCCGCGCTGTCCGACCTGCTGATCGAGGCCGCGCGCGAGGTGCACGGCCACGCGACGATCCTGCAGCACGCGGGCGAATTCCCGTCGTCCGTCACGCGCGGCTTCCCGCTGTCCGACGACGCCGCGCGCTACTATAAATCCGGCAAGTCCTTCCTGTACCGGCGGCTGCCGTTCTGGGTCGCGAGCCTCGTCGACCGGCTGCTCGTCGTGGTCGTGCCGCTGATCGTCGTGCTGATCCCCGGGCTGCGGCTCGTGCCGTCGCTGTACGGCTGGCGCGTGCGCTCGCGCATCTACCGCTGGTACGGCGCGCTGATCGCACTCGAGCGCCGCGCGCTCGGCGAGCACACGGCCGAGGAGCGCGTGCAGTTGCTCGACGAACTCGACGACATCGAGGAAGCCGTGAACCGGATGAAGATGCCGCTCGCCTATGCGGGCCAGTTCTACGTGCTGCGCGAGCACATCGGCTTCGTGCGCGAACGGCTCACCGCGCACGACCACGACACGCCGGCGGGCCCGCCGGGCGCCGACGGTGCGCCGCAGGCACGTGCCGACGCCGCGCCGCCGGCCGGCGCGCCCCCTCGGGCGACTCCCGGTTCCGCTTGAGCGGACGATCCGCGATCATTGCCGCATGCGTGCGCCGCCGCGTAACATGGAGGCCGCCGCCAGACGCCGCACGCCCCATCCACTGGAGATCGACATGACAACCGGCCTCGATATCGCCCAGCCCGCCTGGTTCTTCGACTTCGTGTCGCCGTTCTCCTACCTGCTCCTCGAACAGCACGACAAGTGGCCGGACGTGCCGTTCGAACCCGTCGCCGTGTCGCTGCCCGACCTGCAGCGGCACTGGGGGCAGCGCCCCAGCGCCGACGTGCCGGCCAAGCGCGTGTTCACGTACCGTCACGCGCTGTTCCGCGCCGAGCAGCTCGGCATCCGCTTCAAGATGCCGCCCGCGCACCCGTTCGAGTCCGACAAGGTGCTGCGCCTCGCGATCGCGCTGCGCGCCGACATCGCGACCGTGCTGGAGATGTTCCGCTTCATCTGGCGCGACGGCAACGACCCGTCGACGCCGGAAGGGTTCGCGGCATTGTGCGAGCGGGTCGGCGTCGGCCACGGCGACGAGCTGATCGAATTCGAGGAGACCGCCGCGCAGCTGGCGCGCAACAACGCCGACGCGATCGCGCTCGGGGTGTTCGGCGTGCCGACGTTCTGGATGAACCGGCAGCTGTTCTGGGGCGAGGACGCGCTGCCGATGGTGCTGTACTGCGCGCGCACGCCGAACTGGCTCGAATCGCGCGAGGTCAAGCGGATCAGCGCGCTGCCGAAGGGCCGCGCGTGATGGCCGGTATCACGCACGGCAACGCGCGATTACGGTAACGTTACGCGTCACCCGAATCACCCCCACCGATGGAAGACGACGACCGTACCGCCTCGCTCGATATCTGGCTCGTGCGTGTGCTGCGCACGCTGCTGCTCGAGCGCAGCGTCACGCAGGCCGCGCTGCGGCTGAACCAGACCCAGCCCGCGATCAGCACCGCGCTGCGCAAGCTGCGCGAGACGCTGAACGACCCGATCCTCGTGCGCGGCAAATCCGGCATGGTGCCGACCGAATACGGCGCGTCGCTGCTCGAGGCCGCGCAGCGCGCGCTGCGCGAGGTCGATTTCATCGCGACGCCGCACGGCGACTTCGATCCGTCGTCCGCACGACGCACGTTCCGCGTCGCCGCGCCCGATTACCTGAACGATTTCTTCATGCCGACGCTGATCGAACGCTTTCGCGACGCGGCGCCGCATGCGCACCTGGAAATCGATTCGCTGAATCCCGCGCTCGATCACGCGGGCGCGCTCGAATCCGGCGCGCTCGATCTCGTGATCGGCAACTGGCCGAAGCCCGACCCGCAGTTCGCACGCCAGGACCTGTTCTCCGACACGATCGTGTGCCTGATGCGCGACGCGCACCCGCTCGCGCGCGGGCCGCTCACGCGCGAAGCGTACGCGTCGGCCGCGCACGTCGCGCCGACGCCGTACACCGGCGACAAGCGCAACGCGATCGAGATCGGCCTTGCGCGCGCGCACCTCACGCGGCGCATCGTGACGACGCTTCCGTACTTCGGGATCGTGCCGCAGGTGCTGCTGCAGTCTGACCTGATCTTCACGACGACGCGCCGCTTCGCGACGCATTATGCGCAGTTGCTGCCGCTCGTCGTCGTCACGCCGCCGGTGCCGTTTCCGCGTATCAAGAGCTACCTGCTCACGCATCCGCAACCCGACCGGCCGACCGACATCGCGTGGCTGTGTGCGCTGATGCAGAGCGTGTCCGACGAGCTGACGGTCGCCCGCGGCCGCAAGCGCTGAGCCGCGAACGTCGAGCCTCGGCGCGGCCACTCAGGCCGCTCAGGCCGTGCAGAAGGTTTCCTGCAGATGGGTCCAGCGCACGACGCCCGCCGCGTCGCGTTCGAACACGGCGGTCGCGCGGCGCGCGGGCAGCTCGCCCGAGGCCGCGTGCTGCGCTTCGAGATAGGTGAGCGTCGCATGCGACGCGTCGGCCGTGAGCACGCGGGTATCCGACAGCGTGATGCGCAGCCCCGGCTTCGCGCCGGCGAGCTTCGCGAACAGCGCGCGCGTGCCGTCGTGGTCGACCTCGCGGCCGTCGGTCAGGATCATCGTGAAATCGGCGGAGAACCAAGCGAGCAGCGCGTCGAGCGCCCCGGGCGCGGTATCGGCGCCGGACAGCCAGCGCTCGATGGCGACGAGGCTCGCATCGAGCGTGTCGAGATAAACCTGGTGATCGGACATGGTGCGTGCACGGTAAGGCGCGGCCCGGTGCCGCGCGTCGTCGTGCAGTGTATGCAAAAACGCGCGGCCATGCGCTGGCCGCGCGGTGCTATCGCGCGCAGGACACGTCGTCGCGCGCACGCCCCGCCGCCGCGGCCTTCGTATCGGCCACCGGCATGCCCGAGCGCGCCTGCAGCAGCTCCGCGCACACGGCCACCGCGATCGCGCCCGGCGCCTTGTCGACGATGCCCGCGACGCCGATCGGGCACACCATCTCGACGAGCCGCGCCGGATCGACGCCGCGCGCGGCAAGCCGGCGTTCGAACTTCACGCGCTTGGTGCGCGAGCCGATCATCCCGAAGTACGCATAGTCGCGCCGCCGCATGATCTGCGCGGCGAGCGAGAAGTCGAGCGCGTGGTTGTGCGTCATCACGAGGAAATATGCGCCGGGCGGCGCCGCGTCGACGACGGCCTCCGGCGTGTCGGTCGGCTCCGGCTGCACGTTCGGCGGACATTCGTCCGGGAACAGCTCGTCGCGCGTGTCGACCCACTGCACGACGCACGGCAGCGCGCCGAGCAGCGTGACGAGCGCGTGACCGACGTGCCCGGCGCCGAACAGCACGATGTGCATCGGCGCCCGCGTGCCGCTCGCGCGGTTGCGCTGGCCGGTGCCCTGCGCGAACGCCTCCGGCGGCGCGGTGCGAAGCGAGCGCGTGGGGCCGTTCATGTCAGCCTCCGTCGGGCCGCCCCAAGGAGGCTGACCGCCCCCATCGGAAGCAGCGAACAAAGCGAGCACGGGAGCCGTTTCATCTCAGCCTGCCTGACCGGCGCGCGCCGCACGCACTGCGCTGACCGCGCGCAGGATCGACTCACCGGTGGCCGGCGCATCGAGCGGCGGGTTCACCTGGTAGTCGCCGACCGCGGCCACCGCGTCGCGCACCGCGAAGAACACCGAGAACGGCAGCAGCAGCGGCGGCTCGCCGACGGCCTTCGAACGGTGGATGCTGTCCTCGACGTTGCGGTTCTTGAACAGCTGCACGTTGAACTCGGGCGGCGTGTCGTTCACCGTCGGGATCTTGTACGTCGACGGCGCATGCGTCATCAGCTTGCCGCCCTTGTTCCACCACAGCTCCTCGGTCGTCAGCCAGCCCATCCCCTGGATGAACGCGCCTTCGACCTGGCCGATGTCGAGCGCCGGGTTCAGCGATGCGCCCACGTCGTGCAGCGCATCGACGCGCAGCGTGCGCATCTCGCCCGTCAGCGTGTCGATCACGACTTCCGACACGGCCGCGCCGTACGAGTAGTAGTAGAACGGCCGGCCCTGCAGCTTCGACTGATCCCAGTACAGCTTCGGCGTCGCGTAGAAACCGTCGGACCACAGCTGCACGCGCGCGAGGTACGCCTTCGCGATCACGTCGCCGAACGGCACGCCGTTGCCGCCGATCCACACGAAATCGTTGCCGAACTTCACGTCGGCCGCATCGACCTTGCCGTCGCCGAACTGCTTCGCCGCGAACACCGCGAGCCGCTCGCGCAGCTGGCGCGCCGCATCCTGCGCGGCCTTGCCGTTCAGGTCCGAGCCCGTGGAAGCGGCCGTCGCGGACGTGTTCGCGACCTTGCTGGTGTCGGTCGCCGTCACGCGGATCCGGCCGAAGCGGATGCCGAGCTCGTGCGCGACGACCTGCGCGACCTTCGTGTTGAGCCCCTGCCCCATCTCCGTGCCGCCGTGGTTCACGAGCACCGAGCCGTCGGTATAGATGTGCACCAGCGCGCCGGCCTGGTTGAAGTGCGTGACGTTGAACGCGATGCCGAACTTCACCGGCGTGAGCGCGATGCCCTTCTTCAGCACCGTGTTGCGCGCGTTGAATTCGCGCACGCCCGCACGCCGCGCGCGGTAGTCGCTCGTCGCCTCGAGTTCGCCGAGCAGCTCCTGCAGCACGTTGTCCTCGACCGTCTGTCCGTAAGGCGTCACGTTGCGTTCGGTCTTGCCGTACAGGTTCGCGTAGCGCACGTCGAGCGGATCGCGATCGAGCGAGCGCGCGATGTCGTCGAGGATGTACTCGATCGCGAACGCGCCCTGCGGGCCGCCGAAGCCGCGGAACGCGGTGTTCGACTGCGTGTTGGTCTTGCCGCAGTAGCCGGCGATGTTCACGTCGCCGAGCCAGTACGCGTTGTCGAAATGGCATACCGCGCGTGTCATCACCGGGCCCGACAGGTCGGCCGAGAAGCCGCAGCGCGACGTCATGTCGAGCGCGACGCCGTCGATGCGGCCGTCGTCGTCGTAACCGACGTCGAAGCGGTAATGGAAGTCGTGACGCTTGCCGGTGATCATCATGTCGTCGTCGCGATCCGGACGCAGCTTCACCGGGCACAGCAGCTTCCACGCGGCGAGCGCCGCGCAGCACGCGAACAGGCCCGACTGCGATTCCTTGCCGCCGAACCCGCCGCCCATCCGGCGGCACTCGACGAGCACGTTGTGCGACGCGACGCCGAGCACGTGCGCGACGAGGTGCTGCATCTCGCTCGGGTGCTGCGTCGAGCAGTACACGTGCATCCCGTCGTCGTCCTTCGGCACTGCGTACGCGATCTGCCCTTCGAGGTAGAACTGCTCCTGGCCGCCGAGCAGCATTTCGCCCGACTCGCGGTGCGGTGCGGCGGCGAGGCGTGCCGCCGCGTCGCCGCGCGCGAGCTTCAGCGGCGGGATCACGTAGGTTTCGGCCGCGCGCGCTTCCTGCGCGGTGAGAATCGCCGGCAACTCCTCGTAGTCGACCTGTGCGCGGCGCGCGGCAAGCCGCGCGGTTTCATGCGACGTCGCGACGACGATGAACATCGGCTGGCCGACGAACTGCACGATGCCCTTCGCGAGCACCGGGTCGTCGTGGATGATCGGGCCGCAATCGTTGACGCCCGGGATGTCGTCGGCCGTGAACACGGCGACCACGCCCGGCGTCGCGCGCACCGCGTCGAAGTTCATCGACACGATCTTCGCGTGCGGTTTCGCCGACAGGCCGAGCGCCGCGTGCAGCGTGCCCGCGACGATCGGGATGTCGTCGGTGTAGGTGGCACGTCCGCTGACGTGCAGGTGCGCGGATTCGTGCGCGCGCGAGACGTGGACCTGCGCGGCGTCGGCTTGCGGATCGAGGGTGTTCAGGAACGGTTCTGCTTGCTGGTTCATGTTCGGGGTTCTCCGTCTTCAGACGCGCGCCGCGTCGGTGCCGGTTTCGGCGGCCACTTCACGCACATTCAGGGCTTGCGGCGGCAGCGGGTCGTGCGGGCGCGTCTCCAGCCAGAATCGGTACATCAGGTTCTTCGCGGTATCGAGGCGGTACGTGCTCGTCGCGCGCATGTCGGACAGCGGCTGGTAGTCGCGCTCGAGCGCCTGCATCGCGGCCTGCGCGGTGGCTTCGTGCCATTGCGCGCCGTCGAGCACGCTCTCCGTGTGCGTCGCGCGCTTCGGCGTCGCGGCCATCCCGCCGAACGCGATGCGCGGCTCGCGGATCGTGTCGCCGTCCGCGATGAACGCGAACGCCGCGCACACGGCCGAGATGTCGGAGTCGAACCGCTTCGACAGCTTGTACGTGCGGAACTGCAGCTTCGCGCGCGCGCCGGTGCGGGTCGGCACCTTCAGGCCGACGACGAATTCGTGCGGCGCCATATCCTTCTGCTGGTAGCCCGTGTACAGCGCCTCGAGCGGCAGCTCGCGCACCGTGTCGCCGCCGCGCAGCACCACGCGTGCGCCGAGCGCGATCAGGCCCGGCATCGAATCGCCGATCGGCGAGCCGTTCGCGACGTTGCCGCCGATCGTGCCGGCGTTGCGGATCGGCAGCGACGCGAAGCGCTTCCACATTTCGGTCAGCTCCGGATATGTACCGGCCAGCGCCGCATACCCGTTCTCGACCGTCACGCCCGCACCGATCTCGATCCAGTCGTCGCCGTGCACGACGCGCTGCAGTTCGGCGATCCGGCCGACGTAGATCAGGTCGTCGAGCCGGCGCATCTGCTTCGTGACCCACAAGCCGATATCGGTGCTGCCCGCCAGAATGCGCGCGTCGGGCCGCTCGACCTTCAGCGCGGCCAGCGCGTCGAGCGTGCGCGGCGCCGCGAAGCGCGCGCCGTCGTGCGTCGTGTAGTCGAACGTGTCGTCGCGCTTGAGCGACGCGAGCGTGCGGGCCAGCGCGGCCGTGTCGACCGGCGCCGACGGTGCCGGTGCGTCGAACATCTGCACCGCGGCATCGACGATCGGCCGGTAGCCGGTGCAGCGGCACAGGTTGCCGGTCAGCGCATCGGCGATCTCGGTGCGCGTCGGCACGTCCTTCGCCTTCGCGCACGCGCTGCCGCAGCCTTCGTGGCCGTGCTTCTCGTACAGCGCCCACATCGACATCACGAAGCCCGGCGTGCAGAACCCGCATTGCGAACCGTGGCAGTCGACCATCGCCTGCTGCACCGGATGCAGCGCGCCGTCCGGCTGACGCAGGTCCTCGACCGTCAGCAGCGCCTTGCCGTCGAGCGTCGGCAGGAACTGGATGCATGCGTTGACGGCCTTGAACTCGACCGCGCCGGTGTCGGTCAGCTCGCCGACGACGACCGTGCATGCGCCGCAGTCGCCTTCCGCGCAGCCTTCCTTGGTGCCGGTGCAATGCGCGTCCTCGCGCAGATACTGCAGCACGGTGCGGGTGACGTCCGCGCCGCTGACTTCGCGGATCGCGTGACGATGGTAGAAGCGGATCGGCTCACTCATGTCTCGATGATTCTTCAAATGGGGGGCAAGGCGGCCTGCGCAGTGCGCTCGACCGACGTTTTTCTGACAGTTTGCACGCTAACACCATCAAATTTCGCAACCCATAGCCCATCACGCATGGGGCCCATATAACTGCCGCGATATGAACGCTGGGGAACGCCGGGGAACGCCGGGGCCGCCCGCAGCCCTTTCCGCACGGTGCCCCGCCCCCGTTCCCGACGCCTTCAACACCGTCCGCCATCGTCAAAAACGGGGTGCGACTAACTAAATGGTACCTGCGTGAAAACCGGTTCCATGGGAAAATCCCGATTCCCTTTTTCGCCGTCTTCCGCTCGTTCCGTTCATTCGTTCCGACCCCATGTCAACAGATTCCGCCACACCGCCGCGCAGCGGGTTCGCGGTCACGCTGCAAATCGTGTCCGTCGTCTGCTTCACGTTCATCTGCTACCTGACCATCGGCCTGCCGCTCGCGGTGCTGCCGGGCTTCGTCCATGACGACCTCGGTTTTTCCGCGATCGTCGCGGGCGGCGCGATCAGCGTCCAGTATTTCGCGACGCTCGCGTCGCGGCCGCTCGCCGGGCGCTTTGCCGATACGCTCGGGCCGAAGCAGACGGTGCTGCGCGGGCTGGTCGGCTGCGGGGTGTCGGGCGTGCTGCTGCTCGTCGCGCTGCTGCTCGCGCACTGGCCAGTCGCGAGCCTCGTGCTGCTGGTCGCGAGCCGTCTCGTGCTCGGCGTCGGCGAGAGCCTGTGCGGCACCGGTGCGATCCTGTGGGGCATCGGCCGGGTCGGCGTCACGCACAACGCGAAGGTCATCTCGTGGAACGGGATCGCCACCTACGGCGCACTCGCGCTCGGCGCGCCGGTCGGCGTCGCGATCGCGCATACGCTGAATCCGGCGCTGATCGGCGTGATCGTGATCGCGCTCGCCGCGGCCGGCTTCTATCTCGCACGCCTGATCGATTCCGTGCCGCTCGTGCACGGCGAACGGATGTCGTATGCGAGCGTGTTCACGCGCGTGCTGCCGCACGGCCTCGGCCTCGCGCTCGGCTCGGCCGGCTTCGGCTCGATCGCCACCTTCGTCACGCTGTACTACGCGGCGCGCCACTGGCCGAACGCCGCACTGTCGCTGACCGTGTTCGGCACGCTGTTCATCGGTGCGCGCCTGCTGTTCGCGAACACGATCAAGACGTACGGCGGCTTCCGCGTCGCGATCGTGTCGTTCGCGTTCGAATGCTCGGGCCTCCTGCTGCTGTGGCTCGCGCCCGTGCCGCATGTCGCGCTCGTCGGCGCCGCGCTGACGGGTTTCGGCTTCGCACTGATCTTCCCGGCACTCGGCGTCGAGGCCGTCGCGCTCGTGCCGCCCGCGAGCCGCGGCGCGGCGCTGTCCGCGTACTCGGTGTTCCTCGACCTGTCGCTCGGCATCACGGGCCCGCTCGCCGGCTATGTCGCGGGCGCGTTCGGTTATCCGCAGGTGTTCCTGTTCGCGGCGGTGGCCGCCGCCGCGGGCGTCGCACTGTCGATGGTGCTGTACCAGCGGCAGGCGCGCGTTGCGGGGCGCGGCGCGGCGGCATGAGCGCCCGGGCCGCGGGATATCGCGCGGGCCCTCCTTCCGACGAAAGCCGCGCGGGGCCATTCGTCGGCGTCCGGCGAGGCACGGCTTGACGTGACTTAACGCGGCAGTATGTTGAAGTCCCGCAGCACGCGGGCAGCGTCGACGTGGCGCCGGAACGGCACGGCGCGCTCGAGCGTGAGCTTCGGTTCGGCACGATCGAAAAGCACGAGCGCTTCCGACGTGTTGAGATGGCGTGACATATACAGAAAACCGTCGACCCGGCGGCCATGCCCGTGCACGGCGAGCGACCATTGCTGCGGGATGCCGTACAGTACGACGGTCGACAGCGCGCCGTCGCCGCCAAGGTTTTTCAGCGGCAAGCCGTGCCGGACGGCCACTGTCAGCGGCGAGCCGGTAAACGACAGCACGAAGCGCTCGAGCTCCGTCGTCACGAGCGGAAAGCCGCCAACGGCGAGATCGGCGACTTCGTCGTGCAGCACCGTCTCGGCGAACGCACAGTGCAGGTCGAAACCGAAATAGCTGGTGCCATACCGGCGCTGCTTGCGCGGGTCGTCGAAACGGTTGCCGCCCGACTTGCCGAAGTACGGCTCGCCCGTCTCGTACCGGGAAACGCGCACCAGCGCCGCCGGCGGAATCGTCCGCGTAACCAGCGTCGCATTCGCGAAGTGTTCGCTCGGCGGCCTCAACGTCAACCGCGCCTCCTAGCGTTCCGCGAACGCCGCCGCGGCACGCTCGACCTCGGCACGCTTCCCCTGCGACAGCGCCTTCAGCGGCGTGACATTGCCGAGGGACGCCTTGGGCGTCGTGAAGAATTGCCATTTGCTCCACCCCGGCAACCCACCGAGGCATTGCGTCACCTTTCCGAGCGTCTTGCGATCGATATCGCCCGTCAGATAAAAGGCCGGGTAGTACTGCGCCGCCCCCACGTCGACCGCGAAGATGCGCCCCGACACGACCGCCTTGCTGAGCGCCTGCCGTGTCATGCCGAGCCCTGCCCAGATCTCCGCGGCCGGCAGCAGCGCGCCCTTCGAGACGAGCGCCCGCCGTTCGGCCAGCGCACGCTGCTCGAAATCGGCGGCCGCGGCATCCGCGCGGGCCGCCGGCCTCGCAGGCGGTTTCCTGCGAACGGACGGTTGCCTGTCGCGGGTCGCGGCGGCAGCGATGCCGAACGTGATCGTGCCGGCCAGATCGATGACCTGGGCGATGCCGACCTTGAACAAGTGCCCCAGCTGTTCGTCCGACAGCCTGAGCAGCGCCCGGGCCCGATCGGGCCCGAGCATGGTCGCGGCGCCGACGGCGCTGCGCAGCGCCTCCTCGGTCTCGACATCGAGAACCGCAGCCGCGCCTTCAAGCGCATGAGCCTGCCTGACCATCGCTACCTCCTCGCACGACCGGAAGCTCGAGAGTAGGCTCGATTCGAAACCAAGTCAACCATGACAACCAAACTGACGAGCGGGCAGGCGACATCGGGCAGCCCCCTCATCCGTCACGCCGTCCTCGGAAACAGCCTCCGCGTCAGGTCGAACGCAACCAGGTTGCCGGCCACCACCAGCAGCAGCCCGACCACCGCGAGCGGCGACCACTGGTAATCCTCGAACACCGTCGACACCGCCAGCGCGACGATCGGGAACAGCACCGTGCAGTACGCGGCACGCTCCGGCCCGATCCGGCCGACAAGGGTCAGATAGGCGGTGAACCCGATCACCGAGCCCGGCACGGCCAGGTAGACGAGCGCGCCGAGATAACGCGGGCTCGTGTCGAGCGTGAACGGCAAGCCGGCCGCTGCGCTGCCGACGGTCAGGATCGCCGCGCCGATCAGCATCGCCCAGCCGTTGGTCACGAGCGGGTGCAGCCCCATCGACTGCATCCGGCTCGACAGCAGGTTGCCGGCCGAGAAGCACATCGTGCCCGCAAGCGCGATCGCGAGCCCCGTCCAGGTCGCGTGGTCGTCGAGATGGCCGGCCATCTGCTGCCAGAACAGGCACGCGATGCCGGTCAGGCCGAGCAGCGCGCCGGCGATCGCCGACGGCCGCAGCGGGCGGCCCATGAACAGCCGGCCGTTGATCGAATTCAACAGCGGCGCGGTCGAGAAGATCACCGCGACGAGGCCGCTCGGCACGACCTGTTCCGCGTAGTAGAAGCACAGGAAGTTCAGGCAGAACAGCGCGAAGCCCTGCGCCAGCAGGAAACGCCACGCTTCGCGCGGCGGGCGCACCGGCCGGCGCATCACGCGCAGCAGCGCGAACAGCACGGCGGCCGCGAGCCAGAAGCGCCATGCGATCGACACGGGCGGCGGCACGGAGCCGAGCTGCCACTTGATCGCGATCCAGGTGGTGCCCCAGATCAGCACGGTGACGAAATAAAGCGACAGGTTCATGGCGGCGACGATCCAAAAAGACGGGTGAAACGGGACTCCGACTATGCCGCCGCCCAACGCGCGCCGATTGTCCGGAATTGCTGTCTTTTTCGGGCCGCCGCCCGCGGCGCCGCCCGCCCGCTTATACTCGGCCCATCATGAGCCTCACCCTTTCCGCGCCCCCCATCGACCACCCCGCCGCCCTGGCCGGCGGCGATCTGCCGTTCGGCCTGCAGTCGGTCTGCCGCACGCTCGCCGACGCGAACGCGACGCTCGAGCGCTTCGCGTGGCTCGGCGACCATCTCGCGATCGCCGAATGGACGCGGATCACCGACGAAAGCGAGACGATCTACGAGCAGCCGGGCCACCACACGCTGTCGTGCTACCTCGACGGCGGCTACCAGACGGAACGCCAGCGCGTGCCGCGCTACGGTGCGCCGAGCCTGCTGTGCGCGCTGCCCGGCGACCACGAATCACGCTGGTGGGTGCGCGGCGAGATGCACTTCATCCACCTGTATTTCCTGCCCGAGCACTTCACGCAGCGCGCGATCCGCGAACTCGACCGCGAGCCGCGCGAGCTGAAGCTCGCCGACCGCACCTACTTCGAGGATGCGCGCGTCGCCGCCCTGCTGCGCTCGCTCGCGCTGGACGGCTGGGACGATGCCGACGAGCGGCTGCGCGTGAACGAGACCGCACACGAGGTGCTGAGCCTGCTGCTGCGCGGGCAGAGTACGACCCGCACCGACACGTCGTTCCGCGGCGGGCTCGCGCCGGCCGTGCGCCGCCGCGTGCGCGACTACATCGACACGTACCTGACGCAACCGCTGACGCTCGGTGAACTCGCCGACGTCGCCGCGCTGTCCGAGTACCACTTTTCGAGGATGTTCCGGTTGTCGTTCGGCCGGGCGCCGCACGCGTGGGTGGCCGAGCAACGGCTGGCGCGGGCGCGCGAGCTGTTGCGCACGACGGCGCTGCCGCTCGCGCAGATCGCGGCCGACTGCGGCTATGCGAACGCCGGCCACTTCAGCCATCGCTTCCGCGACGCTCACGGTACGACGCCGAATACCTACCGGCGTGCGATGCAGGGCCGCTGAGCGCGGCCCCGTCGCCGCTTACGCGCCGCGCCGCGACAGTTCCTGTTCGAGCGCCGCGACGCCGGCCGGCAGGTCGACCGGCACCTTCAGGTCGACCATCGTGCGACCGAACGCATGCAGCGTCCGGAACAGGTTGTGTTCACGGCACTGCTCGCCCATCTGTCCGATCCGCACGATCGGCAACCCGAACGAGCCCGAGATCTCAACCTGGTACTGCTTCGAGATGTGGCCGCAGATCATCCCCGGCGTCAGCCCTTCCGGCGTCTCGATCCCGACGACCGAGTTCAGCCGGCAATCCTTCGGCGCATAGAGCCTGAGCCCCATCGACTCGACGCCTGCCTGCAGCGCTAGCGAGCAGCGCAGGTGGCGCGCGAAACGGCTTTCGAGCGTCTCCGCGCAGACGAGCCGCAGCGCTTCGTGCAGCGCGAGCACGCCCGACACGGGCGCCGTGTAGTGATAGCCCGCGTTGTGCCAGAAATTCTCCGCGAGCGCCATGTCGAGGCACCAGTGCGCGTTCGGTTCGGGGCGCTGCTTCATCCGGTTCCACGCGGCGTCGGAGAACGCGATCAGCGATACGCCGGGAATCGACGACAGCCCTTTCTGGCCGCCGGTGATCACCGCGTCGATGCCCCACGCGTCCATCTCGAGCGGCATCGTCGACAGCGTGCACACCGCGTCGACCACGACCAGCGCGCCGGCCGCCTTCGCGAGCGCCGCGATGTCGCGCAGGTCGCGGTTCCACACGGTGTTCGACGTCTCGCCCTGCACGATCGTGACGATCTCGGGCCGCTCGCGCGCGATGGCATCCGCGATCTCGTCGAGGCTCGCGACCGCGCGATCGGCCACTTCGAGCGTCGCGACGTCGGCGCCGACGCGCGTGGCCATCTCGGCCATCCGCGCGCTGAAGAAGCCATTGCGGATCGACAGCACGCGGGTACCGCGCCACGCGAGGTTCGAGATCGCCATTTCCATCGCGGCCGAACCGGGGCCCGCGACGCCGAGCACCCACTTCGTGCGGGTCTGGAACACGTAGCGCGCCATCTCCTTCACCTGCTCAATGATCTTCGCCATCGTCGCGCCGAGGTGGTTGATCACGATCGTGTTCGCCTTCGCGACGGCGGCCGGGATCGGAACCGGGCCGGCCCCCATCATCAGCAGCGGTTCTTCGGGCAGGATCGCGTCGAGCGGCACGACGACGGGACAGGGAATCGGCGAGTAATCGATGGACATGGCGGGTAAAAGGTGAGGAAAGGAAGTGCACGGACGCTCGCCGCGCTGCATGGCGAACTGATCGATCATTCCGTGTTCCGCCGCCTCGCGCAAGAGGCACGCACGGCCGGACAGCGCAACGCTGGCCCGGTCGCCGGACCGGGCCAGCCAGCCGTGCGCGTGCCGCACGCCAGCCATTCGAAATGAGAAACGATTGCGGGCGAGGTTGTGAAACGGTTCCATTCGTGCGCCAAGCGCACGATTTTCTCCGTCAATAACACCGTGATTCGTCGAAACCGCCGGTTCAATGCAACTTCTGCATCAAAAAAATAGACCGAATCCGCCCTAAAAATCGCCTCATGGAATCCGGCACGCAAAATCGACGTGCCGCCCCAAAAAACATCCATTACCTCTGCATGTATTGGGGTACGCTTCCCTTCAATACCGGAGCAAGTGCACCAGAATTGCCTACAACCCATTGATTTACATATGAAATACCAGAAACCCAGCGCTTGCTCTAATACCCTGCCGCCTTTGAACGGCCGGCATCGATACAGCACCGTGTTTAACGCGTTACTCCCTATTTCGATTTTCCGCAACCCGCCCCTTTTCGCAGGTTGACGGATATCGCTTCTGTATTGAACAATCGTCTGCGGAATCGAAAAAAACGATTTTTCGATACGAAGGAAAACTGGGTGCCGCGCGATACGCTTTCGAGGTTGCGCGGCGAAAAGCGTCAACCATAATCAATCAACCGGGCCAGAAATACGCAAGCCATGAACCAGATTCAGACCATGCGTGTATTCGTCTGCGTCGCCGAGCAGCAGAGCTTTCGGCGCGCGGCGCACCATCTCGGCGTGTCCAATGCACTCGTCACGCGTTCGATCGCGATGCTCGAGGGCCACCTGAACACACGGCTGATCCACCGCACCACGCGCAACCTGTCGCTTACCGAGGCCGGCGTGCGCTACCTCGACGGGTGCCGTGCGCTGCTCGAGGAATTCGACCACCTCGAATCGTCCGTCGCGCATGCCGTGCGCGAACCGGCCGGCACGCTGCGCGTCGTCGCGTCGGGCCTGCTGTCGCCGCTTGCACTGACGCCGCTCGTCAGCAGCTTCCGGCACCGCTACCCCGAGTTGCGCGTGCAGCTGACCGTCTCCGAGGGGCCGCTCGACGTGCTCGATTCGGGTTACGACGTCGGCATCGTCACGGGCAACCGGCTCGACGGCAACCCGACGCTGATCGGCCACGCGCTCGCGCCGAACCCGTTCGTCGCGTGCGCGGCACCGGCCTATCTCGAGCGACGCGGCGAGCCGCGCTTGCCCGACGACCTGCCGGGCCACGACTGGGTCACGCTCGCATCGCACCAGCATGCGCCCGCGTGGCAACTGGTCGGCCACGACGGCATCGCGCATTCCGTCACGGTGCGCCCGACCTGCACGGTCAACCAGCTCGCGCTCGTCCAGGCGGCGGCCGTGGCCGGCGCCGGCATCGCGGTGCTGCCCGAGCCGTGCGTCGCCGGCGCGCTCGCGAGCGGCACGCTCGTGCGGCTGATGGCCGGCTACCGGATCGACGATCCCGACACGCAACTGTCGCTCGTCTACCCGAACCGCCAGTACGTGCCGGCCCGCACGCGCAGCTTCGTCGAGCACGCGCTCGATCACTTCAGTGCGCAGCCGGCCCGCGAACGAACCGACTACGGCTTCCTGCGGCCGCCGCGCGGGCCCGACCGCTCCGACATCGTCACGGGCCTGCAGTAAACTGCGCGCGTCAGCCTTCGGAGATGCAGCGTGCGCGTGATCCTGTTCAGCAGCCGGCAGTACGACGACGATTCGTTCGCTGCCGCCAACCGGCGGTTCGGCTATCGGCTGCACTTCCAGCCGTCGCACCTCGACGCGGAAACCGCGATCCTCGCGCACGGTTATGAGGTCGTCTGCCCGTTCGTCAACGACACCGTCGACGCGGCCGTGCTCGCACGGCTGGCCGACGGCGGCACGCGCCTGATCGCGCTGCGCTCGGCGGGCTTCAACCATGTCGACCTGGCCGCCGCCGAGCGGCTCGGCATCACGGTCGTGCGCGTGCCCGCCTATTCGCCGCACGCGGTGGCCGAGCACGCGGTCGCGCTGATCCTCGCGCTCAACCGCCGCCTGCCGCGCGCGGTCGCGCGCACCCGCGAAGGCGACTTCTCGCTGAACGGCCTGCTCGGCTTCGACTTGCACGGCAAGACCGTCGGCGTGATCGGTACCGGCATCATCGGCAGCGTGTTCGCGAAGATCATGATGGGCTTCGGGATGCATGTGCTCGCGCACTCGGTGCCGCCGTACAACGACGAACTGATCGCGTTCGGCGCGCGTTATGTCGAGCTCGACGAACTGCTGCACCACGCCGACATCGTCAGCCTGCACTGCCCGCTGCTGCCGTCGACGCACCACCTGATCAACGAACGGACGCTCGCGCGGATGAAGCATGGCGCGATGCTGATCAACACCGGGCGCGGCGGCCTCGTCGATGCGCAGGCGCTGGTCGATGCGCTCAAGAGCGGCCAGCTCGGCCATCTCGGGCTCGACGTGTACGAAGAGGAAAGCGGGCTCTTCTTCGAGGATCACTCCGACCTGCCGCTGCAGGACGACGTGCTCGCCCGCCTGCTGACGTTCCCCAACGTGATCGTCACGTCCCACCAGGCGTTCTTCACGCGCGAAGCGCTGGCCGAGATCGCGCACACGACGCTGCTGAACATCGAGGCCTGGCATGCGGGCACGCCGCAGAACGTCGTGACCGCGAATCGCTGACAAACCGATTAAAACGGCTCATTTGACCGTTGCCGGCGCCACCGCAATCGTTTGCTTGTGGCCATCGCTGCAAACGAAGCGCGTTTCATCAACAATTTCGTGCTTTGTTTCGACTGATGTAACGATTCCGGTGCGCCGTCTGCTATCGTTGCGCCGACGTTATCCCGCCCCTCCCGCTCATGCGTTTCGACGATTCCGACATCGCCGCCGTCTACCGCGCCATTTTCGAACGGCGCGACATGCGCCACTTTACGCCGGCGCCCGTCGATCCCGCCGTGCTCGCGCGCCTGCTGCGCGCGGCGCATCACGCGCCGAGCGTCGGCTTCATGCAGCCGTGGCGCTTCATCCGCATCACCGATCCCGCGCTGCGCACCGCGATCCACGCGCTGGTCGAGGCCGAGCGCCGCGCGACCGCCGACGCACTCGGCGAGCGCCAGGACGAATTCATGCGGCTGAAAGTCGAAGGCGTGCGCGAATGCGGCGAGCTGCTGGTCGTCGCGCTCGCCGACGGCCGCGAGCGCCACGTGTTCGGCCGCCGCACGCTGCCGGAAATGGATCTCGCATCCGCCGCGTGCGCGATCCAGAACATGTGGCTCGCGGCCCGCGCCGAAGGGCTCGGGATGGGCTGGGTCTCGCTGTTCGACGTCGACGCGCTGCGCGCGCTGCTGCGCATGCCCGACGGCGCGAAGCCGATCGCCGTGCTGTGCGTCGGGCACGTCGACGCGTTCTATGCGAAGCCGATGCTCGAGCAGGAGCGTTGGGCCGCACGGATGCCGATCGAAGCGTGCCTGTTCGAAAACGGCTGGGACGATCCGGCCCCGATCGATGTCGCCGGCACGCCTTCGACGCGTTCGACGCCTTCGTCGTGCGTGGACGCGACAGCGGGCACCGGCACGGCCTCCGGCTCCGCAAGCACCCCGGGCGAGCCGACCACGAGCGTCGACGGCTCCCCCGAACGCATCGCCTGACGTGTACGCGGTCGCCGGCATCGCGCCGGCACCGGCACATTCACCCCAGAAAACCCCATCGAATCCCACACTGTGAGCTTCACGCGCGCAGCCTCGTCGCACGCCGGCAACATCCGTTTTGGCCCCAAGCATAGGGGTTTTCACTGAAGTAGAATCGCGGCTGTCGTTCGCCTTCCCGCCCGCCCGTCCCGCGCATCCTGCGCCAGCCCGAGCGGCGGCTTTTCCCGAGCCCACCGCGATGCCCTTACCTCTTTTCGCCCTCGCCGTCGCCGCATTTGGAATCGGTACCACCGAATTCGTGATCATGGGGCTGCTGCCCAACGTCGCGCGCGATCTCGGCGTGTCGATCCCGGCCGCCGGGATGCTCGTGTCGGGTTACGCGCTCGGCGTGACGATCGGTGCGCCGATCCTCGCGATCGTCACCGCGAAGATGCCGCGCAAGCGCGCGCTGATGGGCCTGATCGGATTGTTCATCGCGGGCAACCTGTTCTGCGCGATCGCACCGGGCTACGCGGTGCTGATGGCCGCGCGCGTCGTCACCGCGTTCTGCCACGGCGCGTTCTTCGGGATCGGCTCGGTGGTCGCGAGCAACCTCGTCGCGCCGAACCGCCGCGCACAGGCGATCGCCCTGATGTTCACCGGCCTCACGCTCGCGAACGTGCTCGGCGTGCCGCTCGGCACCGCGCTCGGCCAGGCATTCGGCTGGCGCGCGACGTTCTGGGCCGTCACCGGCATCGGCATCGCCGCAGCCGCCGCGCTCGCCGTCTGCCTGCCAAGGAATCTCGCGATGCCCGACACCAGCATCACGCGCGAATTCAGCGTGCTGAAGCATCCGCAGGTTCTGATGGTGCTCGGCATCAGCGTGCTCGCGTCGGCAAGCCTGTTCAGCGTGTTCACCTACATCACGCCGATCCTCGAGGACGTGACGGGCTTCTCCCCGCGCCAGGTCACCTACGTGCTGCTGCTGTTCGGCCTCGGGCTGACGGTGGGCGGCACGCTCGGCGGCAAGCTCGCCGACTGGCGCCGGATGCCGTCGCTGATCGCGACGCTCGCGCTGATCGGCGTGGTCCTCGCGCTGTTCGCGGGCACGATGCACCTGCCGTTCGCCGCGCTCGCGACGATCTTCGTGTGGGGCATCCTCGCGTTCGCGATCGTGCCGCCGCTGCAGATCCTGATCGTCGACCGCGCAAGCGATGCGCCGAACCTCGCATCGACGCTGAACCAGGGCGCGTTCAACCTCGGTAACGCGACGGGCGCGTGGCTCGGCGGGATGGCGATCGGCTCCGGCGTGTCGCTCGTGAGCCTGCCGTGGGTCGGCGTCGCGATGGCCGTCGCCGCGCTGGCGCTCACGCTGTGGTCGGCGTCGCTCGAACGCCGCCCGGTGACCGTGCCGACCGAATACGTGTAACGCCCGCGCGCATTCGTTGCGCGCGCAACGCCAGCAACACCATCCGAACCTGATGGCCTTCATGGACCTTTCAAGGTCCGCGGTGTAGCATCCCGGCCGATGAAAGCCATTCTGAATCGCGATTTCCTCGCGCTGATCCTGAGCGTCGCGGTCGTCGGCCTCGGCACCGGCGCCACACTGCCGCTCACCGCACTCGCGCTGACCGAGGCCGGGCACGGCACCAACGTCGTCGGCATGCTGACCGCCGCGCAGGCCCTCGGCGGCCTCGCGATCGTCCCGTTCGTCACCGCGCTCGCACGCCACATCGGCTCGCGCCGCGCGATCGTAGTATCGGTCGTGCTGCTCGCGGCAGCCACGGCGCTGATGCAGTTCACGTCGAACCTGATCCTGTGGGGCGCGCTGCGCGTGCTGTGCGGCGCCGCGCTGATGCTGCTGTTCACGATCGGCGAGGCGTGGGTCAACCAGCTCGCCGACGATTCGACGCGCGGCCGTGTCGTCGCGATCTACGCGACCAATTTCACGCTGTTCCAGATGGCGGGCCCCGTGCTCGTGAGCCAGATCGCCGGTGCGACGAGCATCCGCTTCGCGCTGTGCGGCGCGCTGTTCCTGCTCGCACTGCCGACGCTCGCGACGATCCGGCGCGCGCCGCTCGCCGGCGACGACGCGCATCACGAAGCGCACGGCCGCTGGCTCGACGTGCTGCCGCGCATGCCCGCGCTGATCATCGGCACCGGTTTCTTCGCGCTGTTCGATACGCTCGCGCTGTCGCTGCTGCCGCTCTACGCGATGGATCACGGCGTCGCGAGCGCCACGGCCGTACTGCTCGCGTCGATCATGCTGTTCGGCGATACCGCGATGCAGTTCCCGATCGGCTGGCTCGCGGACAAGCTCGGCCGCGAACGCGTGCACCTCGGTGCGGGCTGGATCGTGCTGGCCGGCCTGCCGCTGCTGCCGCTCGTCATCGCGAACCCGTGGCTGTGCTGGCCGCTGCTGTTCGTGCTCGGCGCGGCGGCCGGCAGCATCTACACGCTGTCGCTCGTCGCGTGCGGCGAACGCTTCCGCGGCGCGGCGCTCGTCACCGCGAGTTCGCTCGTGTCGGCGTCGTGGAGCGCCGCGAGCTTCGGCGGCCCGCTGGTCGCCGGCGCGTTGATGGAGCAACTGGGCAGCAACGCGCTGGTCGGCGTGCTGGTCGTCTGTGTCGCCGCGTTCGTCGCGGCCGCGCTGTGGGAGCGCCGCGCCGCGTTGCAGCGCGCGGTCTGATATCGGCGCTGTCGATGTCGATGTCGATGTCGCAAACGCAGACGCAGACGCAGACTCAAACATTAACGCTCATACTCGGCGCCCCACACGGACGCACACGCGCCGCCCCCGGCCTGCCAAACGAAAACGGCCCGCGCAATGCGGGCCGCCCTGTCCTTCCGAACGATCTGTTGCGTGTCGCGCCGCGCCCCGTCAGGCGCTCCGCGCGGGGAGGATCTTGCCGGCACACGTGCCGAAGCCGACGCGATAGCCGTCGCCCTGGCACCATCCGGCGAGCGTGAGTTCGTCGCCGTCCTCGATGAAGGTGCGGCTGCCGCCGCCGTTCAGCGCGACCGGCTCCTTGCCGTTCCACGTCAGTTCGAGCAGGCTGCCGAACGAATCCTTCGTCGGCCCGCTGATCGTGCCCGAGCCCATCAGGTCGCCCACGCGCGTGTTGCAGCCGGCCACCGTGTGATGCGCGAGCTGCTGCGCCATCGTCCAGTACATGTGCCTGAAATTCGTGCGGCAAATCGACGTGGCCTCGGCCGCCCCTTCGGCACGCAGCGTCACTTCCAGCGCGATATCGAACGCATGCTTGCCCGCATGGCGCAGATACGCGAGCGGCTGCGGCGACTGCTCAGGCTGCGCGACGCGGAACGGTTCGAGCGCGTCGAGCGTGACGATCCACGGCGAGATCGTCGTCGCGAAGCCCTTCGAGTTGAACGGGCCGAGCGGCACGTATTCCCACTGCTGGATGTCGCGCGCGCTCCAGTCGTTCAGCAGCACCATCCCGAAGATGTGCGCTTCCGCGTCCTCGCACGCGATCGGCTCGCCGAGCGCGTTGCCCTTGCCGACGATGAAACCCGTCTCCAGTTCGATGTCGAGCTTGCGGCACGCGCCGAACACCGGGCGCTCCTGGTCGGGCAGCTTCAGTTGCCCGTTCGGCCGCCGCACCGGCGTGCCGCTCACGACCACAGACGATGCGCGGCCGTTGTAGCCGATCGGCATCTCCGACCAGTTCGGCAGCAGCGCGTTCTTCGGATCGCGGAACATCGACCCGACGTTGGTCGCATGCTCCTTCGACGAATAGAAATCGGTGTAGCCGGGAATCTCGACCGGCAGATGCAGCACCGCGTCGCGCTGCGCGACGAGCACCTGCGCGCGCAGCGCCGCGTCGTCGCGCAGTGTCGCGTTGTCGTTCGAGAACAGCGCCGACAGTTGCACACGCACGCTGCGCCACGCGTCGCGGCCGAGCGCGATGAACGCGTTGAGCGTCGGCGCGGCGAACGCATCGGCATCGGTCGGCAGCGTCACGAGGCCCGCACGCACGAGCGCCGCCAGATCGACGATCTGGTCGCCGAGCGCGACGCCCGCGCGGCGCGCCGGTTGCTTCGCATCGCTGAAGATCCCGAACGGCAGGTTCTGGATCGGGAAATCGCAGGCGGGATCGTTCGCCGTCTCGACCCAGCTCTTGCGGGCCGGGTCGAGCGTCGCGCGCCAGTCTTGGGTATCGCTCATCGTTGCTCCGGGTTGAAGTGTTTCCTGATGCCTTGCCAGCATTCGAAGTAGTCGGCCTGCAGCTGCGCGGTGTCGAGCGCGTAGCGCGTCGGCCGGATCAGCGTGCGGGTTTCGAACATGAACGCCATCGTCGCGTCGACCTTGTGCGGCTTGCTCGTATCGCTCGCGGACGCCTTCTCGAACGTGTCCGCGTCGGGCCCGTGGCCCGACATGCAGTTGTGCAGGCTCGCGCCGCCCGGCACGAAGCCTTCGGCCTTCGCGTCGTACGCGCCGTGCACGAGCCCCATGAACTCGCTCGCGACGTTGCGGTGGAACCAGGGCGGGCGGAACGTATCCTCGGCCGCGAGCCAGCGCGGCGGGAAGATCACGAAGTCGATCGTGTCGACGCCCGGCGTGTCGCTCTGCGACTGCAGCACCAGAAAGATCGACGGATCGGGATGGTCGTAGCTGATCGAGCCGATCGTGTTGAACAGGCGCAGGTCGTATTTGTACGGCGCGTAGTTGCCGTGCCACGCAACGACGTCGAGCGGCGAATGGCCGATGTCCGCGCGCCACAGCCGGCCGTTCAGCTTCGCGATCAGCTCGAACGCGCCTTCGCGGTCTTCGTAAGCGGCCTGCGGCGTCACGAAGTCGCGCGGGTTCGCGAGACCGTTCGAGCCGATCGGGCCGAGGTCCGGCAGACGCAGCAGCGCGCCGAAGTTTTCGCAGATATAGCCGCGCGCATCGCCGTCCGGCAGCGCGACGGAGAAACGCACGCCGCGCGGGATCACCGCGATCTCGAACGGCTCGACGTCGAGCCGGCCGAATTCCGTCGCGATGAACAGGCGCCCCTGCTGCGGCACGATCAGCAGTTCGCCGTCGGCGCTGTAGAAAAAGCGGTCCTGCATCGAGCGGTTCGCCGCGTACAGGTGGATCGCGCAACCGTTCATCGCGGCGGCCGACCCGTTGCCGGCCATCGTCACCAGCCCTTCGACGAAATCGGTCGGCTCGACCGGCATCGGCAGCGGGTCCCAGCGCAGCTGGTTCGGCGGCGTCGGCGGCACGTCGGCCGAGTCGCCGAACTCCGACACGAGCCGCTGCGGGCCCGCGTACGGCTCGAACGGCCGATGCACGGCCGCCGGGCGAATGCGGTACAGCCACGAGCGGCGGTTGTGGCCACGCGGCGCGGTAAACGCGGTGCCCGACAGTTGCTCCGCATACAGCCCGTACGGCGCGCGCTGCGGCGAGTTGCGGCCGTGCGGCAGCGCGCCGGGCAGTGCCTCGGTCGCGAATTCGTTCGCGAAACCGCTCAGGTAGCCGGCATTTGCCGGTTTCGACAGGTCAAGCGTCATCGTTTCCTTTCTCCCTCAATTCGTGGCGGCGGTCGGCGCCTGCACGCCGTTGCGCCGCGTTACGCCCGCAAGCCCGAGGACGAACAGCGCCGAGCACAGCACGGGCACCGCGGCCGCGTGGAACAGCGCGCCGTTCGACCAGTTGAGCGCAATCAGTTGCCCGCCGACGAGCGGCCCGAGCACCGAGCCGATCCGGCCGATGCCGAGGCTCCAGCCGATGCCCGTCGAGCGCAGCGACGTCGGGTAATACTGGCCCGCGAGCGCGTTCACGGCCGGCTGCCCGCCGACCACGCAGAACCCGCCCGCGAACACGACCACCAGCAGCCACGGCAGCGCATGCGCGACCGAGCCGATCAGCCCGACCGACACCGCGGCGCACGCAAAGCAGGCGAACAGCACGCGCACGAAGCCGTAGCGTTCGATGAACCAGCCGAGCGACAGCGTGCCGATCACGCCGCCCGTCTGCAGCACCGTGCCGACGATCACGGCCGTACCCGGCGAATAACCGGCATCGCGCATCACCGTCGGCAGCCAGTTCGACAGGAAATACAGGTCGATCAGGTTCATGAAGCTGATCGCCCACAGCAGCAGCGTGACCGGCAGGCGGCCATGGCTGAACAGCTCGGCGACCGGCGCGCCGGTCGCGGCCCGCTCGCGCACGACGAGCCGCGTGTTCGCATCGATGCCGGCCTGCGGCGCGAAACCCGCGAGCCAGTCGCGCGCCTGCGCGACGCGCCCTTTCAGCACCAGGAACTGCAGCGATTCGGGCAGCCGCGCGGCCATCGCAATCGTGAGCACGAGCGGCACCGCGCCGCCGACGAAGAACACCGAGCGCCAGCCGAGCGCCGGAATCAGCGCGGCGCTGATGAAGCCGCCGAGCGCCGCGCCGAGCGTGAAGCCGCACGATACGATCATCATCCGCTTCACACGATGCGCGGCCGGGCTGAACTCGCCGACCAGCGCCATCGCGTTCGGCATGATGCAGCCGAGGCCGAGGCCCGTGACGAAGCGCAGCGCCATCAGCACCGGGATCGAACCCGCGAACGGCGTCGCGAGCATCGTCACCGCGAAGAACAGCGTCGAGCCGATCAGCACCGGGCGCCGCCCGATCCGGTCGGCCAGCACCGACAGCCCGAGCGCGCCGAGCAGCATCCCGAACAGGCTCGCGCTGAACACCGGCCCGAGCGCCTGTTTCGGCACGCCCCATTCGGCAATCACGCTCGGGGCGACGTAGCCCATCGCCTGCGCATCGAACCCGTCGATCACGAGGCACAGCCCGCACAGCACGAGCAGCATCCAGTGAAAACCCGGGCGATGGGTTTCGTCGATCACGTGCTCGACTTCGAGCACGCGCGCGTCGGCCGGCGCCGCGCTCATTGCGCGACCTCGGCGGCCGGATGCACGGGCGGCGTCACGCCCTGGCGCGCGAGCGCCATCGCTTCGCGCAACACGTCGGCGTCGCCGATCTGGTTCGCGAGCAGCAGGATCAGCTTCGCGTTGACGAGCTGGCTGTCGGCGTCGGACAGGTCGCGATGCATGTCGATCAGCGCTTCGTAGAACGCGTCCGGGTCAGCCAGGCGCGGGCGGGTGTCGAGTGAGGGCATGACGGAGTCTCCGGTGTCTTTATCGTATTCAGCGTGCGCAGGTCGCGCGCGCCAGCGCGTCGGCAAGCGCCTGGCGCTCGAGCGTGCGCATGCGGGCACAGACATGCTGGTCGGGGCGCAGCAGGTAGAACGTGCCGGGCTTCGCGTCGTAGCGTTGCGCGGCGAAACCGTCGACGTCCTCCACGACGTCGACACCCGCGACCGGCTGCGCGTGCCCGGCCGGCACCACGAGCACGGGCAGCACCGGCAGCGCGAGGCCGTCGAGCGCCTGCGCGAGCGCGCCCGCATCGCCCGGCAGCCCGAACAGCACGCCGGTGAAGCCGCTGCCCAGATGCCGCAGCAGCCAGCCCGGCGCGCCCTGTGCACGCACCGGCGCATCGGCTGCCGCCGCGCCCGGGCGCATCGCACCCGCGAATGCGTCGCCATTACGGTCCGGCGTGTTCAGCGGCGAGTCGGCCAGCACCGCCGGCACCGACAGGCGGCCGCTGTTCACGAGCTTGCGCGCGAACTCGCAGTCGCGCGCGAGCTTCAGCGTCGCGTCGCGGAATACGCGCGACACCGGGCTTTTCGGCGTGATGAAGTCCGTCGAGCGCGTCGAGTTGCGGATGTTCTCATCGGCCGCGAACTCGCGCTCGCTCGCATACGTATCGAGCAGGCTGTCGGCCGAACGCCCATCGAGCACGAGCTTCAGCTTCCAGGCGAGGTTGTCGGCGTCCTGCACGCCGCTGTTCGCGCCGCGCGCGCCGAACGGCGACACGCCGTGCGCGGAGTCGCCCGCGAACAGCACGCGGCCGTGACGGAACGTATCCATCCGCTGGCAGCGGAACGTATAGACGCTCACCCATTCGAGCTCGAACTCGACGTCCGGCCCGAGCAGCGCGCGCACGCGCGGGATCACGCGCTCCGGCTGCTTCTCGGCGACCGGATCGGCATCCCAGCCGAGCTGGAAGTCGATGCGCCACACGTTGTCGGGCTGGCGATGCAGCAGCACCGACTGATTGGGGTGGAACGGCGGGTCGAACCAGAACCAGCGCTCGGTCGGAAACTCCGCCTTCATCTTCACGTCGGCGATCAGGAAGCGGTCCTTGAACGTGCGGCCGTGGCTTTCGAGGCCCATCATCGTGCGCATCGGGCTGCGCGAGCCGTCGGCCGCGATCACGTACTGCGCGCGCAGCGTCGCGAGGCCTTCCGGCGTCTCGATCGTCAGCACCGCGTGTTCGGCCGCCTGCTCGACGCCCGTCACCTTGTGCTTCCAGCGGATATCGATGTTCGGCAGCTCGAACGCACGATCGGCCAGATAACCTTCGACGTAGTACTGCTGCAGGTTGATGAACGCGGGGCGCGCATGCCCTTCCTCGGGCAGCAGGTCGAATGCGTACAGCTGCTCGTCCTGCAGGAACACCTTGCCGACGTGCCAGCTGACACCCTTGTCGACGAAGCGCTCGCCGCAGCCGAGCCGGTCGAAGATCTCGAGCGTGCGCTTCGCGAAGCAGATCGCGCGCGAGCCGGTGGACAGCGTGTCGTCGTCGTCGAGCAGCACGACGGGCACACCCTGCTGCGCGAGGTCGATCGCCGCCGCGAGGCCCACCGGGCCCGCGCCGACGACGATCACCGGGTGAACGGTTGCGTCCTGCGCACGCGGACGGTATTCGAACTTCAGCGTCTGGTAATCGATGCTCATGGTCGCCGTCCGCCCCTCAACCCTGCCGGGCGCGCGCCGGCTCGCCCGTCATCCCGCCCGTCGCCTGCCGGCGCGCCGCGCCGCCGTCCCGCGTGCCATTCCTGTCAACCGCCACGTCTCGCTCCTTGCTTCCTGTTGATTCGCGAACGGCGCCGTTTCGCGGCGCCCGCCTGCCGCATTTCTTGATCGGCGACAAATTCTGGATTTACGAATAGTAAAACCAATTACGAATAGTGAAATCAACGTAAACCCTAGGCGGAGGCGCGAAGACGGGATAACCATATAAGTGAAACGCCGAGCCGAGCTTGGCCGGCACTGCTAATATCAAGCTACGAGGCGGCCCGTTCGGCCGCCGTTTTTCCTTCTCACGCCGATGATTCCGCCCACCATTCCCGAGCTGGTCGCCCGTGCCGGGCAACTGCCGTATCTGCGGGATCACCTCGCGCTCGCCGATGGCGGCACCGCAAGCGCGAACCTGCCCGAGCGCACGCTCGGCAGCGCCTATGAACCGATCTACGACGTGACGATGCCGGGCGCGCCGCAATCGACGTCGTTCGCCGACGCCATCGAGCGCTATGGCGACGAACTCGGCTTCCAGGCCGTGACGGTCGTCACGGGCGCGCCGCACGATCCGGTCGACTCGGCTGTCGACGACCAGACGCTCGTGGCGATCGACCGCCTGTCGCGCGCGCTGCACGCAATCAATTTCTTCGGCGCGCAGCGCCACGGGTTGTTGTTCCTGCGCGTGCACGAACGCCTGCTGAAGAGCGTGAAGTACGACCACGGCAAGCATTTCTCGTCGGTGCTGCAGCGCTTCGGGCTGCCGCCCGAGCGGATCGTGATCGAGCTGCCGGCGGTCGCGGTCGCGCACAAGACCTTCCTCGGCTACCTGACACGCAGCTACCAGCATCACGGCTTCAAGGTGGCGGACAAGCTGCCCGACCCGGGCCGCATCCTCGCGGTCGAATCCGACATGGCGCGCCCCGACTACATCAAGATGGATGCGGGCATCGCGTTGCGCGACGGGATGGTCAAGGCGCTCGTCGCATATGCGCAGCGCGTGCGGATTCCGCTGATCTTCGACGGCGTCGTCGACGAAACGCAGTGCGAGCTGCTGCGCCAGCACGACGTGCGGTTCATGCAGGGGCCCGTGTTCGCGAAGGTCGTGACGGCCTGAACGGACAGGAGGTAGCCGGCGCACGCGGGGAGCGGCGCGCCGGATGCGCGGCGAGGGTGTGGCGCCGCTTGAAGAAGGATGAAGCGATCGGGTGGCCTGGCGCGACGCCTGCCCGTCGGTGCAGACGGTTACCGCTTACTCGCTTCCACCATCGTCGTACTTGGGCAGATCGTCGTCGATCTCGATGCCCGGGAAACGATCCCCATACCAGACGTGCCACGCCGGACGTAGCCGCGACGGCTCATCGAGCGTGGCGTAATTGATCTCGACCGTTTTCGGCGCGTCGCTCAGCCGGTATTCGAGCTGCGCGCCGCAACAGCCGCAGAAGCGCCGCTCGCCCCACGCGCTCGACGCGTAGACGGTCGGTTCGCCCTGCAGGTATTCGAACGCGTCGATCGGCACCGATGCCGATGCGACGACCGCCGCACCGGTCGTGCGCTGGCAGAGCCGGCAATGGCAGAAGCCGGCGTCGGTCGGGACCTGGGCGATACGGTAGCGGATCGCGCCGCACGCGCATCCGCCTTCCATGGATTCGGGGTGAGACATCGCAGACCTCGTCGTCGGGAAGCTGGCGAACGATGATGAGCGCGGTTCGAGCGCGGCACAAGAGACGGCGGCAGCCGTCCGTCACCCGCCGTCACCATCACCAACACCTTCACCGGCGACGACGCGGTGGCGGTGCGAGGGCAACGCGCGCCGCGTTTCTCAGGCCGTCTGCCCGAGCCGCTGCGCGAGCGCCTTCAGCTTCGGCCCGACCTGCGTGCGAAACACCTCCTCGTCCATCGACGATGCGGGGCCGCTGCAGCTCAGGATCAGCCAGCGCCCCTCGCGCGGCTCGCGAAACGGCACGGCCGCCGCGTTGACGTCCATGTGCCACGCCCGGAACGAATAACAGCAACCGCCCGCCGGGAACTCGGCCACCGCGTGCTGCGCGGCGGCGACGAGCGCATCGGCGTCGGCCGCGCCGCCGGCCGCGCGGTGCAGTTCCGCATAGAGCGCGCGGCGCACGTCTTCCGGCTGCACGGCCAGGTACGCGCGCCCCATTGAACTCGTCAGCATCGACAGCCGCGAACCGGGCGCGAGCCCGAGCGTCAGCGCGGTCTCGCTGCGGATCGTCTCCAGATAGATCATGTCGAGCCCGTCGCGGCAGCCGAGCGACACGGCCGCGCCGATGTCGCGCGCGAGCGCCTGCATGTGCGGCCGCGCGAGGTCGAGCGTCCCCGAGCCGGACAGCAGCGCGTAGCCGAGCGACAGCACGCCGGCGTCGAGCGCATACTTTCCGAGCGTCTCGTCGTAGCGCAGGTAGCCGAGCACGGTCAGCGTATAGGCGAGCCGGTTCACGGTCGCCTTCGGCAGCCCCGTGCGCTCCGCGAAGTCGCGGTTGCCGAGCATCGTCTCGCCGGGCCGGAATGCGCGCAGCAGGTCGAGCCCGCGCGCGAGCGCGACGACGAACTTGCGCTCGTCGATCGTGGTTTCGTCGATGGTTGAAAGTGTCATCTGGTGCTACACTGGGTTCGATTTGCAAAACATTGTTCCGCACAGCGGAACACGAGTCAAGCGAACTTTTGGCATGGGGCCGGAGCAAGCGCTGAAGCGCCGGCTCTGCCCGACAGGAGATGAGACGATGAGTGCTGCAACTTTTCATTGGGACGATCCGCTGCTGCTCGACCAGCAACTGACCGAAGAAGAGCGGATGGTGCGCGACGCGGCGCAGGCTTATGCGCAGGACAAGCTTGCCCCGCGCGTCACCGAGGCGTTCCGCCACGAGCGCACCGACGCTGAAATCTTCCGCGAGATGGGCGAAGTCGGCCTGCTCGGCCCGACGATTCCCGAGGAATACGGCGGCCCCGGCCTCAATTACGTGAGCTACGGACTGATCGCGCGCGAAGTCGAACGCGTCGATTCGGGCTACCGGTCGATGATGTCCGTCCAGTCGTCGCTCGTGATGGTGCCGATTTACGAATTCGGCTCCGACGCGCAGAAGCAGAAATACCTGCCGAAGCTCGCGACCGGTGAATGGATCGGCTGCTTCGGGCTGACCGAGCCGAACCATGGCTCCGACCCGGGCAGCATGGTCACCCGCGCGAAGAAGGTGCCCGGCGGCTACTCGCTGTCCGGCGCGAAGATGTGGATCACGAACTCGCCGATCGCCGACGTGTTCGTCGTGTGGGCGAAGCTCGAGGAGAACGGCAAGGACGCGATCCGTGGTTTCATCCTCGAAAAGGGCTGGAAGGGCCTGTCGGCGCCTGCGATCCACGGCAAGGTCGGGCTGCGCGCATCGATCACCGGCGAGATCGTCCTCGACGAGGTGTTCGTACCGGAAGAGAACCTGATGCCGAACGTGAGCGGCCTGCGCGGCCCGTTCACGTGCCTGAACTCGGCCCGCTACGGGATCGCCTGGGGCGCGCTGGGCGCCGCCGAGTCGTGCTGGCACACCGCGCGCCAGTACGTGCTCGACCGCCAGCAGTTCGGCCGGCCGCTCGCCGCGAACCAGCTGATCCAGAAAAAGCTCGCGGACATGCAGACCGAAATCACGCTCGGCCTGCAAGGCGTGTTGCGCCTCGGCCGGATGAAGGACGAAGGCACGGCGGCCGTCGAAATCACTTCGATCATGAAGCGCAACTCGTGCGGCAAGGCGCTCGACATCGCCCGGCTCGCGCGCGACATGCTCGGCGGCAACGGCATCTCCGACGAATTCGGCGTCGCGCGCCACCTCGTGAACCTCGAAGTGGTCAACACCTACGAAGGCACGCACGACATCCACGCGCTGATCCTCGGCCGCGCGCAGACGGGCATCCAGGCGTTCTTCTGACCGGCCGGATGCGGCGCGCCCGGCAGCCACGCCGCACCGCGCCGCGCACGCATAAAAGACACAGCCCGCCCGGCATCACTGCCGGGCGGGCCGTTTTTCATCGGATCCGCGCTCCGGGCCGGCGGCCCGGTATCGCGTTCACGTGCCGCCGATGCTTACTTGTTCGGCTGCGGCGTGAGGCGCAGATACGGGCGCACTGCTTTGAAGCCCTTCGGGAAGCGCTTCTTCAGCTCTTCCGGATCCTGCAGCGATGGCACGATCACGACGTCGTCGCCATCCTTCCAGTTGCCGGGCGTCGCGACCTTGTAGTTGTCGGTCAGTTGCAGCGAGTCGATCACGCGCAGCACTTCGTCGAAGTTGCGCCCCGTGCTGGCCGGATACGTGATGATGAGCCGCACCTTCTTGTTCGGGTCGATCACGAACAGCGAACGCACCGTCAGCGTTTCGTTCGCGTTCGGGTGGATCATGTCGTACAGCTGCGAAACCTTGCGGTCCGCATCGGCGATGATCGGGAAGCCAACGACCGTCGACTGCGTTTCGTTGATGTCGTTGATCCAGCCCTTGTGCGATTCGACACCGTCGACCGACAGCGCGATCACCTTCACGTTGCGCTTCTCGAATTCGCCCTTCAGTTTCGAGGTCAGCCCGAGTTCGGTCGTGCATACCGGCGTGTAGTCGGCCGGATGGGAGAACAGGACACCCCAGCCGTCACCCAGCCACTCGTGAAACTTGATCGGGCCCAGGCTCGATTCCTGCTCGAAATCCGGTGCGATGTCGCCAAGACGCAGACTCATGATGTTCCCTCCTCGAACGATGCTGGTTGAAACCGCGCCCGGGTCGGCGCGGGAAAGTCTGTCAGCTTACGGGAAGCAATGGGGCATGCGAACGATTATTCCGTTTGATATTCATACTTTTTTGTCATTTTTGCGCGGTACCGGTGCAGCGCGGGTAGCCCTGCGGGAAACTTTTCACCCCGTTTGCCGCTCTGTTGATGATTACAAATCGTTTACCATGCGGTCTTGCGCTGCCGTCGTGTTTCTTCCCGGCTCGCCAGCAGGCAGGCGTTTCGCTACGATGTGAACCTGCAGCATGACAGCATGAAGGGAGTTGCAATGTCGGAAATCAACAAGGAGAAACTGATGTCGGATATCAAAACCGTTCTCTCGGACGCCGAAGACCTGCTCAAGCAAGCTGCGAGCAGCACGGGCGACCGTGCGGCCGAGCTGCGCGAGAAAGCCATGTCGCGCCTGAAGCAGGCCAAGGAAAAGGCAGCCGACGTCCAGGTCGTCGTGGTCGAGAAAGGCAAGAAGGCCGCCCGCGCGACCGACGATTACGTGCACGAGCATCCGTGGACGTCGATCGGCGTCGCCGCCGGCGTCGGGGTGCTGATCGGCCTGCTGATCAACCGCAAGTAACGCGCCCTGCGCGTTCCGTCCCGCGGGCCGCTTCACGCGGCCTGCGGGCGTCGAAGCCAGCCGGCGGTTTCCGCCGGCCGGCTTTGTCCTAGCTGCACACTGCACGCGCACGCACCTTACCCATGACGACAGACACCACCTCGCAGCCGTCCGGCCAAGGACCGCTGCGCCGCCTCGTCGGCTCCGCGATCGGGCTTTTGCAAACGCGCCTCGAACTGGTGGGCATCGAGCTTGCCGAGGAGAAGGAGCGCCTGATGGGCGTGCTGTTCCTCGGGCTCGCCGCGATGATGCTCGCGACGATGGCACTCATCAGCCTGACCGTACTCGTCGCGATCGCGTTCTGGGATACCTACCGCTGGCAATCGCTCGCGGCGATCACCGCGCTCTATGCCGCAGGCGGGATCGCGTGCGCACTGAAAGCCCGCTCGGGCCTGCGCGACGCGCCGACCGTATTCGAGGCGACGCTCGCCGAACTCGAGAAAGACCGCGAACTGTTCCGCGGCAAGCCGTGAACGCAGTCGCGCTCACCCCTCCCACCTACTTCGCCGACGCGCCATGAGCCAGAACGTCACGGGCAATTCCCCCCGCTCCCATTCGTCGCGATCGAACTGGAGCGCGTCGCAGCATCGCGCGCTCCGCAAGGAACTGTTGATCCTGCGATCCGAAGTCGAGCGGCTCGAACTCGCGGAAGCCGCCGGCGAAATGCGCCAGGCCGTCACGCGCTTCAGCTGGCTCAAGGTGTTCATCCCCGGCCTGTCCAGCAACAAGTTCGGCCAGTCCGCCAGGAACCTGAACGCGAGCCTCGGCCAGCTCGTCAACCAGTATCCGATGCTGAGTTCGCTCGCATCGCTCGTGCTCGCCAAACCCGTTCGCTCGCTGCTGCGCGCGAGCGCGGGGCCCGCGCTGAAGTGGGGCACCCTCGGTTTCGCTGCATGGGAGGTCTACCGGATCTGGAAGGCGTCCCGCGACGAGCGCGGGCTCGACGCGCACGACGACTGATCGTCGGCATCCTGCGCGCACGGCCATCCGCCGTGGCGCGCCTTTCGTTCGAACTCAACGCACACCCCAGCACGCGGCGACCTGTCCGTCGACGGCATCACTTCGGACATTGCCTTTCGTCCCGTCCGAGCGCAACGTGAACGCGCCGCATGCATCGCCGTGCATCGGGCCGGTGTCGAGCGGGATGGCTTCCAGCTCGTAGCTCACGGCCGAATCGTCGCCGTCCGGCCGCCGGAGCGCCAAACGATAGACCGCGCGGCCGTCCGGCGGCGCTTGCGCGAGTGCCGTGGGCAATGCCGAAGGCGGTACGCCCTCCAGTGCTTCGAAATATTGGGCCGCCCGGTACAGCGCGGCGACTGCCGATGCGCGATGAGCGCGCGCCACCTGCTCGCGATACGACGGGATACCCCATCCGGCCAGCACCGCGACGATCGCGAGCACGATCATCAGCTCGATCAGCGTGAATCCCGCCGCGCGTTGCATGGATGGGCCACCGCTCATCGAAGCACCGTCGCGACGTGACGCCAGCGCAAGGCGACGATGTGTCCGTCGCGGATCGCGACCTGATGCTGCAGCCAGACGGCGCTCGATGCATGCGCACCGACACCGCGCGCGGTGACCACGTACGCACGGGCATCGGCCGGCCCTGCCCCGCGCCACGCTTCGATCAGGCATCGTGGCGGTTGCCCGACCGCCGGCCATCCTGCGAACGGCGCGAACGCTTCGGCCGCCGCCAGCGCCGGCGCGCGCCGCCACGCGTCGGGCTCCTCATGCGACTCGCCTTCGCTTACGTAGGGCGCCGAGCCCCGGCGCAATCGCGCTGTGCACGCAGCAAGCGCGGCATCGGCCGCGTGAAATGCGACCAGCCGATCGGACAACACGCGCGTGCGGCGCGATTCCGTCAGCGCAGCCTCGAACCACGTGCCTGTCAACGCCGCAACCGCCGCGCCGACCGCGATCACCGCGGGCAATGCAAGGCCCGCTTCGCGACGCCGATCGCGGCTGGTTGACCGCAAGCGCAGGTGCGGCGCTCGCCGTCTCGACGCCAGGGCCTCCGCACCCGCAGCCCGCCGCAGGTCTTCGCCACTTGTCGCGATACGCTCGCGGGTGTTGCCTGCCGCGCCGCATCCCGACCGCTGCGGCGCGTACCGCCCCGCTCCGCTCATCGCGGCACCTCGCGTTCATCCATTGCATCGCGCGGCGTATCGTCGAATGCGCCCGCGACATTCCTCAACGCGACGATGCGATCGAGCGTCATGCGCGCGCGGCCGTCTTGTGCAACGACGGTGCGACCATCGCAGTCGACGTGCCGCGCCGGCTCGCCCGACGGTTCACCGCGCGCCCGCACGCAGACATGCACGGCCACGACCTCGCGCCAGTCGTCGACGCGCATGGCATCGGCATCGACGAACTGCGTGCCTCCGCGACGAAGATAGCGCACCCGCAACTGATCGATTCCCGACACGACCGGCTGCGGCGTGCCCGGACGGCCGTTTCCTTCGCAATACAGTTCGGGCTCACCCGTCGACGGACTAACGTGCACATCGAAGCGGTTCTCCACCGGCGCACGTTCGCCGGCCCCGCCAATACCCTGCCCGAGGCAATCCGGCACCTGGCCGCTAACGGTGGCCCACGTCGACACGGCGTCGCCGACATACCGGACCAGCAGCGCGTCCGATACAGCGCGCACGGGCTCGCACCGCACTTGCGCGCCACTTCCCCTCACACGCGCCATCGAACAGCCGAACACCGGCGGCAACGACGACACGCCCCCTGCATCGAGCGGCCGGAATCCTGCCATCTGGATCTGCTGGCCGATCAGCATCAGTGCGGTGCCGGCCGCATCGCGCATCCGGAACCCGTCGTCCGCACGCCGCTGGGCGATGCGCTGCGCGTGGAGCAGCGCACCGGCCGCCACGAGCACGAGCAGACCGACGGTCATCGCAATCAATACTTCAAGCAGCGTATGCGCACGCGTGCGGCGATCAGCGTTCATCGGCGTCAGTCTCCCGATACGGAATCCGGACGCAAGACGACAGCTGCGCCGGCCTGCCCGTCGCATCGCATCGCGGCCCGGTAGCCGCATGACCGCCGCGCCAGCCGACAACCGCGTAGCTGACGCCACCCGGCCCATCGCCACGCGTCATCGCGCCACCAGGCAGCGACGCCGCGGCCCGCGCCGCGAGGCCATCGTCAGCCTGCGCGGCCACGTGCAAGCGCTCGATACGCGCATCAGCCAGCCACAGCGCGCGTTCACGCCAGATCGTCGCGCGCTGCGCACGCGCCATCGCAAGCTGGCTGCCCGCCACGGCCAGCATGACGGCCGCGAGGAGCGCGACGGCCAGCATCGCTTCGAGCAGCGACGTGCCGCGCATTACGCTGCGCATGACACTCACGCCGCGTCGCAGCGGCCGGCGACAACCCGCGCCCGGCCACCTGCCGCGATCCGCACGCAACGCGACGCACGTGTCGCGTCAGCCCCCGATATGTCGCGTCGCGGACTCAATTCGAAGCGCCGGATACCACCGATTGCCTGACCGACCGGCGGCGCAAACGCGAGATCGTGCGCCGCACCCGCGACGGCCACCTCGACATCGCGCGGATAGCGCCTCAGCACGCGTGACTGCCCGTCGACCTGCCCGCTGACGATCCAGTCGCACGACCATTCGGCCGGATCGCACCGCTCACCCGCACGCAAACAGGTGCCGCCGCTCCCGGCCCTGCACAGCGTGACGCGCACGCCGAGGCGCATCGCCTCGGTACGTGCAAACGACAGCGCGCCGAGCAACGCGCGCGAGCGTGCATCCACACGTTCACGCATGCGCCACTGATCAAACGCGGGCGCCGCATGGAGCGCGAGCCCGGCCGCCAGCGAAAGCGCGACCATCAGCTCGACGAGCGTGAACCCGCCCGAGCGGCGCAACACATTATTCAGGGGTAAAGCGTGCAGTCCCATCGCAGCCGTCCTTCGCCAAGGTGATGCGACGACTGTAGCGACGCGTGCGGACGCGCGCCATTTGCCGAACGGCCGACTGGCGGCATGCGATCGCGACCGACACAATCGGCGCGAACTGATCCAACGGAGAAGACGATGAACGGACGCAGCGCGTCAGCGCTTACGCGGAGTCTTGGCGGGAGAGGCGCGACGGAACTCTTCGATCACGTCGGCAAATTCGGAAACGTCCTCGAACCGGCGATACACCGATGCGAAGCGGACATAAGCGATCGTATCGAGGCCGCGCAACTCGTTCATCACGAGTTCGCCGAGCTTCTCGCTACGCACTTCGCGCTCGCCTGTCGCGAGCAGTTGATACTCGATGCGGGCGACCGCCGCGTCGATCGCGTCGGCAGCAACCGGCCGCTTGCGCAGCGCGAGTTGCATGCTGGCGACGATCTTGCGACGGTCGAACTCCGTGCGGCTGCCGTCCTTCTTCACGACGAACGGCAGGGACAGCTCGACCCGCTCGTACGTCGTGAAGCGCTTGTCGCAAGCCGAGCAGCGACGGCGCCGCCGGATCGCGGCGCCATCTTCGGACACGCGCGAGTCCACGACCTGCGTGTCGTCATGCCGGCAGAACGGGCAGCGCATCGTCGATCAGCGATAGACCGGGAAACGCTTGGTCAGCTCGGCGACCTGCGCGCGCACGCGCTCGATCGTCGCTGCATCTTCCGGGTTGTCCAGCACGTCAGCGATCAGGTTGCCCACCTGTTCCGCTTCCGCCGGACCGAACCCGCGCGTCGTCATCGCCGGCGAGCCCAGGCGCACGCCGCTCGTCACGAACGGCTTTTCCGGATCGTTCGGGATCGCGTTCTTGTTCACCGTGATGTGCGCCGCGCCGAGCGCAGCTTCCGCTGCCTTGCCCGTGATGTTCTTCGCGCGCAGGTCGACCAGCATCACGTGGCTTTCCGTGCGGCCCGACACGATCCGCAGCCCGCGCTTCACCAGCGTTTCCGCCAGCACACGTGCGTTCTCGACCACCTTCTCCTGGTACGCCTTGAATTCCGGCGACAGGGCTTCCTTGAACGCCACCGCCTTGCCCGCTATCACGTGCATCAGCGGGCCGCCCTGGATCCCCGGGAAGATCGCCGAATTGATCGGCTTCTCGTACTCCGCCTTCATCAGGATCACGCCGCCGCGCGGGCCGCGCAGGCTCTTGTGCGTCGTCGTCGTCACGAAGTCCGCGTGCGGCACCGGGTTCGGGTACACGCCTGCAGCGATCAGGCCGGCGTAGTGCGCCATGTCGACCATCAGGTACGCACCGACCGACTTCGCGATCTTCGCCAGACGCTCGAAATCGATCTTCAGCGAGAACGCCGACGCGCCCGCGACGATCAGCTTCGGCTTGTGTTCCTGCGCCAGCTTCTCGGCCGCTTCGTAATCGATGTCTTCGTTCTCGTTCAGGCCGTAGCTCACCACGTTGAACCACTTGCCCGACATGTTCACCGGCGAACCGTGCGTCAGGTGGCCGCCGTGCGCGAGGCTCATGCCCATGATCGTGTCGCCCGGCTTGAGCATCGCGAAGAACACGCCCTGGTTCGCCTGCGAACCCGAGTTCGGCTGCACGTTCGCCGCTTCCGCGCCGAACAGCTGCTTCACGCGATCGATCGCCAGCTGCTCGACCACGTCCACGTATTCGCAGCCGCCGTAGTAGCGCTTGCCCGGATAACCTTCCGCGTACTTGTTCGTGAGCTGCGAACCCTGCGCGGCCATCACCGCCGGGCTCGTGTAGTTTTCCGACGCGATCAGCTCGATGTGATCTTCCTGGCGGCGGTTTTCCTGCTCGATCGCAGCAAAGATTTCGGGATCGACGTTCGCGATGGTGCTTTGGGCTCTGTCAAACATACGGTTTCCGTTAAGTGTGTACAGGTTGACCGAAGTGGCCGAGTACGGTGCGCTGCTGGCGGGACCAGCTCGACGTGGCGGAAGAATCCGTATGACGCGAGGCAGGACAGCCACCGGCGATGCACGCGACGGCGCACAACGGCTGCCCAGGCGAACGGCAAAAACGGCGCCCCGCGCTTCACGGTGGGATGCTCCACCTTGAACCCGAAGGGTTCTATCGCCAGTCACGCAGGGGTGATGAGCGCGTTAGTGTATTGGATGCGTCATGAATAGGCAACCGCACGGCGGTGCGCCCGAAGCAATTGGGGCCAGACTCTACGCGCCCGTGCCGGAACGCTTTGCCGCCTTGCCGCGGTGCGGCATTCTCAGTAGGCTTGCGGGATATCACCCGCTATTTTGTCTTCGACCAGGAGCAGCAATGATCGTGTTCGTCACAGGCGCGTCCGCCGGCTTCGGCGCCGCCATCGCCCGTGCCTTTGTCAACGGAGGCCACCGCGTCGTCGCGACCGCGCGTCGCAAGGATCGTCTCGATGCGCTCGCCGCCGAACTCGGCGATTCCCTTCTGCCACTCGAGCTCGACGTACGCGATCGCGCGGCCGTCGAGGCCGTGCCGGCCGCCCTTCCCGCCGAATTCGCGGCGCTCGACGTGCTCGTCAACAACGCCGGCCTCGCGCTCGGCGTCGAGCCGGCCCAGAAGGCCAGCCTCGACGAATGGCACACGATGATCGACACGAACTGCACGGGCCTCGTCACGGTCACGCACGCGCTGCTGCCCGGCATGATCGAGCGCGGCCGCGGCCATATCTTCAATCTCGGCTCGGTCGCGGGTTCGTACCCTTATGCAGGCGGAAACGTCTACGGGGCGACCAAGGCTTTCGTCAGACAATTCAGCCTGAACCTGCGCGCCGACCTGCTCGGCACGCCGTTGCGCGTCACCGACATCGAGCCCGGCCTGTGCGGCGGCACCGAATTCTCGAACGTCCGTTATCGCGGCGACAACGAAAAAGCGGCGAACGTCTACAACAACGTCCAGCCGCTCATGCCTGAGGACATCGCCGACACGATCTACTGGATCGCGACGCGCCCGGCGCATGTCAACGTCAACACGATCGAGCTGATGCCGATCGCGCAAGCACCCGGCGGCCCGACCGTCCATCGCGGCTGAAGCCCCGCTGGCCGGCCCCTTCGGGCCGGCCAGCAGTGTGCTACCGCATACTACATTCCGTTACGAATCGGTTACGAATCAGGCTCCTGCCTTCCGGTAGAATGCGCGCCATGACCCAGCCTACCCGCTCCCCGGAAGCGCCCTCCGGCTTCATCTGGCCGGTGCGCGTGTACTACGAGGATACCGACGCAGGCGGCATCGTCTTCTATGCCAACTACCTGAAGTTCTTCGAACGCGCCCGCACCGAGTGGCTGCGCGCCTGCGGCATCGACCAGCGTCGGCTCGCCGACGATACCGGTGCGATCTTCGTCGTCCGCAGCACGTCGCTCGACTACCGCGCACCGGCGCGACTCGACGACACCCTGGCGATCACGAGCCGGCCCGGACGCATCGGCCGCGCATCGGTGGAGTTCACGCAGGAAGCCTGGTGTGGAGACACGCTGCTCGTGGCCGGGCACATCCGCCTCGGTTGCGTCGACCGTACCGGCATCCGGCCCGCGGCGATCCCGCCGGCCGTGCTCGACGCGCTGGAACGCGGGCCCGTCATCGACGACGGGCAGACTGCACTGTCAACGAAGCTCGCATGAGCGCCGTTTAGACACAGCCTATGAACTTGCCTTTCTGATTCGATACTAAGCAAGGTTCGGCGCCAGGCATGGCCGGCGCGCCGCGCCGCACGCATACCGGGCGCCCCGAAGGGACGTTACTCAAACCTCTATGAACACTTCTCAAGACCTGTCGATCATTTCCCTCGTCCTCAACGCGAGCGTGCTGGCCCAGGCCGTGATGGGGCTGCTGCTGCTGCTGTCGCTGATGTCGTGGACCTTCATCTTCCGCAAGTGGTTCGCGATCCGCCGCGCCCGCGCGCAGACCGAACGCTTCGAGAAGGATTTCTGGTCGGGCGGCGACCTGCAGGCGCTGTACCAGAGCGCAGCCAACAACCGCCACACGATCGGCGCGCTCGAGCGGATCTTCGAATCGGGCATGCGCGAGTTCCTGAAGGCGAAGGAAAAGCGCATCAGCGATCCGGGCCTCGTGCTCGACGGCGCACGCCGCGCGATGCGCGCGTCGTTCCAGCGTGAAATGGACGTGCTCGAAGCGAACCTCGCGTTCCTCGCGTCGGTCGGCTCGGTCAGCCCGTACATCGGCCTGTTCGGCACGGTCTGGGGGATCATGAACTCGTTCCGCGGCCTCGCGAACGTGCAGCAGGCCACGCTCGCGAACGTCGCGCCAGGCATCGCCGAGGCGCTCGTCGCCACCGCGATCGGCCTGTTCGCCGCGATTCCGGCCGTGGTCGCGTACAACCGCTACGCGCACGACATCGACCGCCTCGCGATCCGCTTCGAGACCTTCATCGAAGAGTTCTCGAACATCCTGCAGCGTCAGGCCCAGTAAGGAGCGCGCCATGGCAGGAAGCCCCATCCGATCCAGCATGCGCGGCGGCCGCTCGCGCCGTGCAATGGCCGACATCAACGTCGTGCCGTACATCGACGTGATGCTGGTGCTGCTCGTGATCTTCATGGTCACCGCACCGCTCGTCGCCCCGTCGATCATCAACCTGCCGACCGTCGGCAACGCCGCGCCGCAGGAGCAGACGCCGCCCGTCGTCGTCAACATCAAGGCCGATCGCACGATGAGCGTCAAGTACAAGGGCGACTCGGGCGCGACCCAGGAAGACACGATGACGAAGGCCGAGCTCGACAGCTTCATCGTGGCCCGGCAGGCCGATCATCCCGACCAGCCGGTCGTGATCGCGGCCGACAAGACCGTGCAGTACGATGCAGTCATGACCGTGATGTCCGATCTGAAGGCGCGCGGCGTCAAGCGCGTCGGCCTCCTCGTCAAATCGCAATGAACCGGCAGCAATCCACGCGCAGCTCCGCCTACCCGCCTCAACCTCCCCGCGAGCGCGGTACCTGGCGCGCATTCGCGCTCGCCGCGCTGATGCACGTGCTGCTCGCGCTGTTCCTCTATCACGGCGTGCAGTGGCAGAACAGCACGCCGGCCGGCGCCGAAGCCGAGCTGTGGACCGAGGTGCCCGACGTGCCCGCACCGCGGCCCGTCGTCACGCCCGCGCCGCCCGCGAAGGTCGCGCCCCCCGCTCCCCCCGTGCGCGACGAGCAGGCCGACATCGCGCTGCAGCAGAAGAAGCGGCAGCAGGAAGCGGCCGCGCGTGAAGCGCTGCTCGAGCAGCAGCGCCGCGCACAGCAGTTGAAGGCGCAACAGGAAGAGGAAGCCCGGCGCGCGCAGCTTGCCGCGCAGCAGGCAGCCGCACTCGCCGCGCAAAAGGCCGCGGAACGCGACCGGCAGAAACAGGCCGACAAGCTCAGGCAACAGCAGCTCGCCGAGCAGCAGAAGCTTGAGCAGCAGAAGCTCGAACAGCAGAAACTCCAGCAGCAGAAGCAGGCGCAGCTCGAAGCACAGCAGGCGGCGAAGGCGAAAGCCGACGCGGCCGCGAAGGCAAAGGCGGAAGCCCAGGCCAAGGCGAAGGCCGAAGCCACCGCACGCGCGAAGGCCAATGCGGCGGCGAACGCGAAGCTCGACCGCGAGCGCAGTGCGCGTCTCGCGCAGATGCAGGGCCTGTCCGGCGCCGGTGAAGGCGGCGGCGAAGGCCTCGCGAAAAGCGGCACCGGTACGGGTTCCGGCGGCAATGCCGCGACGCCCGGCTATGCCGACAAGGTGCGCCGCCGCGTCAAGCCGAACATCGTTTGGGGCGGCGAGCGGGCAGGCCTGACCACCGTCGTCAAGATTCGGTGCACGCCGTCCGGTGACGTATTGAGCGCATCGGTCTCCCGCTCCAGCGGGAATTCGGGGTGGGATCAAGCCGTGGTCAATGCGATCCACGCATCGGTCCCGTTGCCGCCCGATTCTAACGGTCGTACCCCGTCTGACATTACGATTACCTTCAAGGCGGCGGAGTGAAACGAAATGCGCTTACACTCCGGGCGTCGCTGTCGGACGGGAACGAATCGGGTATTTTTACTGTCTCTGCCGTTGCGCAGCGATCCAAGCCATACGGGAAGCAAGAAGCATGAGTTTGATGACAAAGCTAGGTTTCAGGGCACTCGTGGCCTCGTGTCTGATTACGGCGGGCAGCGCCGCTAACGCCCAGGTCAACGTGCTGATCACCGGTGTCGGGTCGACCCAGTTCCCCATCGCCACCGCGAATTTCGCGAACGAGGCGAACCTGCCGCAGCAGGTCACGTCGATCGTCCGCGCCGACCTCGCCCGCAGCGGCAAATTCACCAACATCGACGCAGGCAGCACGCCCGTGCCGGAGACCGCATCGGTCGATCTCGGCGCATGGAAGGCCAAGGGCGCCAATGCGTTCGTCGCCGGCAGCGTGAACCGCGAGGCGAACGGCCAGTACAAGGTCAACTTCATCCTGTACGACACCGTGAAGCAGCAAAGCCTCGGCGGCCTGTCGCTGACGGCCACCGACACCACGCTGCGCACGGCCGGCCACAAGATCGCCGACTACATCTACCAGAAGCTGCTCGGCGTGCGCGGCGTGTTCGCCACGCGCCTGTCGTACGTGATCAAGACCGGTAACCGCTACCAGTTGCAGATCTCGGATTCGGACGGCCAGAACGCGCGCATCGCGCTGTCGAGCACCGAGCCGATCATCTCGCCGTCGTGGTCGCCGAGCGGCACGAAGGTCGCGTACGTGTCGTTCGAGCGCAAGAAGCCGATCGTCTACATTCACGACCTGCCGACCGGCCGCCGCTACATCGTCTCCGACCAGAAGGGCAACAACAGCGCACCGGCATGGTCGCCGGACAGCAACACGCTGGCCGTCGCGCTGTCGCTGACGGGCAATACGCAAATCTATTCGGTCAATTCGACGGGCGGCGGCCTGCGCCGCCTCACGCAGAGCAGCTCGATCGACACCGAGCCGTTCTACTCGCCGGACGGCCGCTGGATCTACTTCACGAGCGATCGCGGCGGTGCGCCGCAGATCTACCGGATGCCCGCACAGGGCGAGAGCGCCGGCGCCGCGCAGCGCGTGACCTTCACCGGCAGCTACAACACGAGTCCGCGTATCAGCCCGGACGGCAAGCTGCTCGCTTACATCTCCCGCACGGGCGGGGGCTTCAAGCTGTACGTTCAGGATCTGCAATCGGGCGCGGCGAACGCCATCACGAATACGAATCGCGACGAATCGCCGAGCTTCGCGGCAAACGGCCAGTACCTTCTGTACGCTACCCAGTCGGGTGGTCGCAATGTTCTGGCAGCAGTGCCCTCCGACGGCAGCGCGCCGCCGCAAATCCTGTCCGTCCAGGGCGGCTCCGTACGTGAGCCGTCGTGGGGGCCCTTCATGCAATGACCACAAGGAGAGTAACCATGATGTCGAATAAAGCTCGTCTGGCCCTGGCCGTGATGATGATCAGCGCGCTCGCAGCGTGCAAGTCGGGCGTGAAGCTCGACGACAAGGCCAACAACGCGGGTGCGGTCAGCACGCAGCCGAGCGCCGACAACGTCGCGCAAGTGAACGTCGATCCGCTGAACGACCCGAACAGCCCGCTCGCGAAGCGCAGCATCTACTTCGACTTCGACAGCTATTCGGTGAAGGACGACTACCAGTCGCTGATGCAGCAGCACGCCCAGTACCTGAAGAGCCACCCGCAGCGCCACGTGCTGATCCAGGGCAACACCGACGAACGCGGCACGAGCGAGTACAACCTCGCGCTGGGCCAGAAGCGTGCGGAAGCCGTCCGTCGTGCGATGGCACTGCTCGGCGTGAACGATTCGCAGATGGAAGCCGTGAGCCTCGGCAAGGAAAAGCCGCAGGCAACGGGTCACGACGAAGCATCGTGGGCGCAGAACCGTCGCGCCGACCTCGTCTACCAACAGTAAGTAACGGAAGAATCGCCGTATGACGCACCGTGTATCCCTGCTGCGCGTTGCCGCAGCATTCTGCGTCGCGGGCGCGGCGTGGTCGGTCGCGCCGGCGCACGCCGGCGTGTTCGACGACAACGAAGCGCGCCGCGCCGTGCTCGATCTGCGCACCAAGACCGACAACCTGGCCAGCCAGTTGTCGGCCGCCCAGCGTACGATCCTCGATCAATCCGGCCGTCTCGACCAGCTGAACCAGCAGGTCGCGACGCTGCGCGGCGAGAACGAGGATCTGACGAACCGGCTGACGACGCTCGAACGGCAGCAGAAGGAGTACTACCAGGATCTCGACACGCGGCTCAAGAAGTTCGAGCCGCAGCAGGCGACGATCGATGGTGTCGAAGGCACCGTGCAGCCGGGTGAAACGGATGCGCTCAATGCGGCGCAACAGCAGTTCCGCAACGGCAACTTCAAGGCGGCCGCGGCTTCGTTCCGCGCGTTCATCGCGAAGTATCCGCAGAGCCCCTACCAGCCGACCGCGCAGTACTGGTACGGCAATGCGCAATACGCACTGCGCGACTACCGCGGTTCGACTGCGACGTGGCAAGGGATCGTCAGCAAGTTCCCGCAGCACCCGCGCGCGGCCGACGCCCTCGTGGCGATCGGCACGAACCAGCTCGAGCAAGGCCAGAAGGCGGCCGCGAAAAAGACGTTCGAGCAGGTCGTCTCGCAGTACGCCGGGTCGAATGCTGCACAGACGGCGCAGGGCAAGCTTGAAACGATCAAATAATTATCGCGGCGGAATGTTGACAGCCTGATATTCCGTCGCTATAATCTTTTGCTCTTTGGGTCGTTGCCCAAGTTGTTCAAGCAACGAACCAACAGGTTTCAAGAACGTGGGGTGGTAACTCAGTTGGTTAGAGTATCTGACTTTTAATCAGAGAGTCGAGGGTTCGAGTCCCTCCCACCCTACCAACTATCTTTGATAGTGCAAATAAAGCCTCCCAAGCGGAGGCTTTTTTGCGTCTGTCGCATCCGTGTCGATGGCAGGCATCTCCGCGATGCGGGCCGCACTACTCGGCGCCTCCCCCCGGTTCCGGCAGAAGCGACTTTCCCTTCAAGCCGGCGTAAAGAAACGCGATCGTGAAAGCGATCGAGATGATCGACTCGAGCCACATGTTCGTGAACGTGTCGACTGTTGCGCTGGCTAGCGGCCAGGCCGGATCGTAGCGCACCGGCACCGTGTCGCCGAACTCCACCGTCACGAAGCTCCCCGGAAACGAAACGCGTTCGCCGCTTATCGTCACGAACTCGATCAACGGGTGATGCGCGCCGTGGGTTAACCGGACGACCGTCCCTTGCACGGCAACGGACGATTCGATAAACGCGAGCCGTTCGTCGATCGTTTCCGCACCCCACACCGCCAGGATCGCGCCGATCGCCAGCGCCACGCAATTGAACCTCGCAGGCTTGTCGACCATCATGTTCCCGGTATCGATCCGCTCATGATTCCCGCCCCGGACGAGGCAGGCAATACCCCCTCTCGCGCGTCAATGCACGCTGACGTCGCGCAGCACCTCACCATATCCCGCATACAGATTGCGGTCAGGCAGCAACTGCCGCTGCACGAGCTGCCGATGCACGGCCGGCAGGTGATGGAACGGCATCCGCATGAACAGGTGATGCTCGATGTGAAAATGAATCGCGTGCGGGCCGAACAGGAACGTCTGCCACGAACGCCGGGCGATCGTGCGCGCGTTGCGGCTCTGGTCGGCACCTGCCGGCAGCCCCGCGTGCTCGAAGATCGCGCGCACCTGCCCGCCGAGCGGCAGCAACGTGACGGACGGCACGATCCACAACGTGACGTACAGCAGCGGATGTCCGGCCCACGCGAGCGCACCGAACAGCACACCGTTGCCTGCGAGCATCGACACGACCTCCCACGCGGCATACGCGCGCGACTTCCCGACCTTTGGCAACGCATGCGCAAACTCGCCGCGCGCTAGCTTCACGACACTCGTCACGTAGCCGATCCCGCACGCGTATGCGAGCAGGCGGCCGATCAGGCGCCTGCGCGTCACCGGATAGTCGTTCACGCCGAACAGCAGCGCGACGGGATCGTCCGGCTGCATCGGCGCGCGATGGTGCTTCAGATGGCCCGCGCGATACGTACGCAGCGACAGCCACAGCGGGCCGGCCGCGAACAGCTGGCCCAGCGCGTCGTTGACGCGCCGGTTCCGCGCCAGCAACCCGTGCGCGCCTTCGTGCATCATGACCGCGAGTGCCAGCTGGCTGCGCGCGATCACGATCGCGGCCAACGCGTACACGAGCGGATGCGCAAACGCGATCGCAACGGCAAACGCAGCGGCAATCATCAGCCAGTCGCCCGCCAGCGCCGCACCGACACGCGAGGCGCTCACGCGAAACAACGCGGGATCCGGCACGAACCGCGCAAGCTCGGCATTCGGCCCGGCCGGGTGAGCGCGGGTATCCATCAAGCGAGCCTCCTGCGCAGCGAACGCCGCTCGACCCACAGCGCACTGACCATCGCGAGCGCCACGCCTCCCAGTACATCGGCGACCGTATGCTGCTTGAGCGTCAGCGTCGACGTGCAGATCAGCAGGCCGACCGTCACGGTCCCTAGCCGCCGCCGGTCCGCCAGCATCCGGCAGGCCAGACACGTCACCGCGACGTGCAGGCTCGGAAAGCCGTTGGCCGCGAGATCGAGCTGCCACATGCGCGCGAGGCGGTGGCGTACGAACGCGTTGCCGATCTCCGCGACGTCGGGCCTCGGCACGGCTTCCGGAAACAGCAGAAAACACACGACACCGAGCATGAACGCGATCAGCACCGCTTCCCTGAACGCGGCGAACGCGGGCGGCCGGGCATACCCGGCGAGCGCAATCACGAACGGAAAGAAGCCGACATAGACGAACCACGACCACGCGAAGAACGGAATCCGCGCATCGATCGCCGTGGCGAACACATGGCGCGGCGTGACGCCGCGCTCCAGCAGAAAGAAGATCGCGAGGCCGGCTGCCATGCCGAACGTCGCGGCCAGCATCTGCCGGATATCGGGCCGGCGATCGTCACGAAACGACAGCGAATTCATCGTGGCGCCGGCGCCTCGCAGCGCGTATCGGCATCGGCCACCTGCGCACACGGACGCAGCGCCAGGAGGCGCGACGTCCACGCGTCCACGCGCGCACGCGCATGCTCGCGGCCGGCGATCGTTCCTGCCTGCGTACCGGGATCGCACATCAGCTCGGCCGCGGCCTGCCCGACTTCCCATCGGAACGCGACCGCATCGCCGCGCCATGTGACGACGCGGTGCACGAGCTGCAGCTGTGCGGCGCGCGCGGCGTTGCTCGCCTGCTCGGGCTGGTCTGACTGCACGAGCAGGATCGGGCGGCGATACACGCGTGCGATCGACAGCGCAGCCATACCGGGTGCCGACACGATCAGCGGTGCATGAGCAGCCCGCGTCACCCAGTCGGCGTCGACGCCGGTCCAGCCGTCGTGCCCCGCATAGCCCTCGCCCACACGGTGTGCGGCGAGCCCCGCGTCGCGCATGCCAGCCGACAACGCATCGGCGAGCGCGATATCGCGGAAGTGCGGATTCAGATAGACGGCTGCGGCGGCCAGCTCCGAGGCCGGCCGTTCGGCGACGATCGGCACCGGAGTCGGCAGCCGGCAATGCGCGTGGGCCTGCCGGACTTCGTCGGCCGCATCGTATGCAAAATCGTGTTCGATGCAGCACCGCGCCGAATCGATCTGCCAGTCGACGATCCGTGCGAAAGCACGCGCCAGCACACGCGGCAGCCGCGCATCGAAATTCGCGGTCAACGCGCGGCGCAGGCTGCCGCCGTACACGTGAACGACGCGACGCCGCCAGCCCGGCATCGCGCCCATGAACAGCAGCGCCGGATGAAACGAGTCGTTGATCACGAGATCGGCATCGCGGCCGATCGCACGCAGCCGCGCGATGTCGCGCAGCATGCGCGTCGGCCGGAACACGTAATGCGCGACATTACGATCGGTCGCATCGCGCAGCATGTTCTGCCGTTCGTCGAACTGCACCGCGTAGTGACGGGACAGCACGGCTGCGTCGATGTCGAACGCGGCCAGAAACGCCTGCCCCGCATCGGACGTCGTCAGCACGTCGACCTGCGCGCCGGCCGCGCGCAACGCATGCACGACCAGTTGTGCGCGCATCAGGTGGCCGCGCGCGTCGGCCGTCGCGAGATAGACGATCCTCGGCATCATGCGCGCGGACGAAGCGACTGGAGCCAGCCGGCCGCGTACATCGCCAGCGCGCCCGTCACGCCGAAACCGGCTTCGATCGCGCGGATCTCGTCCAGCAACGCGGCGAGCCGCGCAAGCTCGGACGGCGCGACGAGACGGCGCAGCGTGTCCGCGCAGAGCCGGACGTGCCGCGTCTCGTCCGCGAGCACGCGCGAGAGCAGCGGATACAGCGGATGGGCAGCGCCGATCGTCGCGCAGTGGCGCGCGAGCACGCGCATCGCCATCTGCTCCGCACACAGCCCCGTCGCATAGGCCGGCACGAGCACGCCTTGCGCGAAATGCGGCGCATGGCGCTGCGCGAGCCGGCGCCACCGCATGATCTTGCGCCGGCTCAGCCAGTCCGGCTCGTGCGGCGCGGTCGACGGCGCGACGCCGCGTGCGCGCAGCGCTTCGGCGAACGCGGCCGCGTGGCGACGCTCGTCCGCGAGATGCTGCTCGATCCGCGGCGCGAGCCAGTCCGGCGGCTGGCCGGTCCAGTCCTCGTGCAACGCGCACTCGGTCGCTTCCTCGCCGATCAGGTACATGCGCAGCACCCAGCGCTCGCCATGCGTGCTGCGATGAAGCTGCCGGATCGCCGCCCGCTTGATACGATCGACGAGGTACGCACGCACCCGTGCCGTACCGCGCGGCGCGGGCGCATCGAGACAGTCGAAGCGTCCATCGTGCGCCGCCGGCGACGACGCGGGCAGCTCGCCTGCCGCGGTCATGCCGGCACACCGCGTGCGGACGCGGATTTCGTCGCGGATGCCGCGGCGGCGGCCGGATCGCGACGCCATCCGAGGATCAGGCCGATGAAGCTTTCCTGCATGAACGCATGCGCGGACGCGGTCGCCCCCGCGAATGCCTCCTCGCGGCCGTTCACGCGCAGATAACCGTTGCCGTCGCGCGCGCCGAATTCGATCCGGTCGTTCTTGCGGAAACCGCGCTCGCGCACGTCTTTCAGCAGCGCACTGCCGTCGAGACCGAACAGGAACAGCTCGCGCTGCGCGACCCACACCGGAATGTGATTGCTCAGTGCGTCGAAACGGATCGACCACGTGCCCGATGCCAGTGCGCGATCGACGTCCGCATCGTGCGGCGCGCTCGACGTGAAGCTCGCGCGCGCGACCGACTTCGTCAGGCCGCCGACGCCGAGTGCGATCGTGATGTCGTCCGCGGACGGCTGCTTCGGATCGGTCGCGCTCACCTTGACGAGATGCCGCGCGAGCCGCGATGCCAGCGACGGATGCGCGAACAGTGCCAGCGTTTCGTCCGGCGTGAGCACCTCGCGTTCGCCATCGCCCTCCTTCACGCGCACGCGATACGGATCGATCCGCGCATCGGTGAACGTGCCGTGCACGGGCGCATGAACGTACACGTCACGGTCCCATTTCGCGCCGTCGCGACGCAGCAGCACGTGCACGCTCAACGGCACGCGCCGGCCGTCGCGGTCGACGCCCGTGCCCTGAAGCAGCACGTCGCCGAGCACGTCCTTCGTGCGGCGCGTCGCATCGCTCGAGAAGACGATCGCGTGCGCATCGGTATCGATGCTCGCGTGAACGTCGGGCGCATCGAGCGCGACGCGATTGCAGTCGGCGGCGGCCGCGTTCGCGAACGGGCAGCCGCTTTGCGACGCGAAGTGGTAGATCCCGCGCCCCGCGTGATCGACCGGCGCGGCATGGGCGCCGGCGCTGGCGGCAAACAGGGCGATGCAGGCAACACGGGCGGCGAGAGAAGGCATGGTCGTGGTCGGAATGAAGGCAGGGTGCGGCGTGTCGTGACCGCGCGCGATGCGCGGCGCCGGTTCAATGACGGTGATAGGACAGCGCGTCGAGATCGCGCCGGGCCGAAGCGCGCCCGGCGAGACCGAAACCGCGCGCGAGCGCACCGAGCGTATCGACGGCGGACGCCGCGATCGTGACGCCGACGGCCGCGAGATAACGCATGGCGCCGAGCCGCGGCAACTGCTGGCGATCGAGCGCGCGCAGGCTGTAGCCGAGCCGCATCGCCATCACGCAGAACGGGCCGAGCGGGCCGCTGCGTCCGAGCCACTGCCATCCTCGCGGCAGGTACGCGTTCACGAGATACGGCGTCAGCCCGACGCTGTCCTCGCCGCGCATCCAGCGCAGCTTCAGCGATTCGCGATGCGTGTCCGGCAGCCGATGTTCGGTATGCGCGGCCGGCGCGAATTCGACGGCCACACCGGCCGCCTGCATCCGCAGCCCCATCACCTGGCAGTGCGCGCGATAGACGCCGTCGAGCGGCTCGTAGCGAAATTGCGCGAACACGTCGCGCCGGAACGCGACGTTGTTCGCGTAGAAGTTGCGCGTCGCGCCGGCGCGCAGCGGGCTCGGGAAATACATGAAATCGATCGACGTCAGCGCGATGCCGAGCACGTTCGGCGCATAGCTCGTGCGCCCCGCCACCGCGACGGGTGCATCGCCGGCTTCGCGTGCAAACGGCGCGAGCAGGTGCTCGAGCCAGTCGTCGGCCGGCCGGCAATCGGCATCGCCGAAAACGACGATGTCGCAGCGATCCGCGTCGATGCGATCGAACCCGTCGTTCTTCGCATCGTAGTAGCCGGTGCTCGCGCCGATCTCGACGAAGTCGATCGGGCGGCCGGCCAGCGCGACGATCTCCGCGCACGCATCGGCCGGCAGCCCGTCGTGCGTGATGATCCATTGCGCGAGTGCCGTGGGCGGCACGGTCTGCTGCGACAGCGCCGAAACGAGGCGCTTCAGGCTATCGACGGCCTGCGCGAGGCCGGCACCGCCGCGCAGGTTGTTCGTTTCCAGCACGAGCGCGGCCTTCGCCGCCACGGCGTGAGCCGCCGCGCGCGTGCGCGGCGAGGTTTTCGTGATGTCCGGCATCCTGAATGTCTCCATCGTCATGCGCGACGGCATGGATGAAACGAATGGGCGGCGAGCCCGCGCGCATTGGCGGATGCGGGTCGCCCGCGACCGTCGTCGCAAAACGGGCGGCCCGGAAGGCGCCCGCCTCGCGTGTGGTCACTCCTGGACGGACGGCGCCGATTCGGCGTCGGTATAGCGCGGCTTCGCGTTCTGCAGGTCGCGCGTGTTCTTCTGCACGGCCACCGAGCCGAACAGCGCGAGCACGAACGACATCGCGTAGAAGCCTTTCTCGCTCAGTTGCAGCGTCGCATTGAAGAGGCCGACGATCAGCAGCGCGATCGACAGCAGCAGCGCGATCCAGCTGAGGCCGTAGTAGATGCCGGTGACGGGAATGCCTTCCGCGCGATCGCGCACGCTCTTCTGCAGCGAGATCGCCGCGTAGAGGCCGAACACCAGCACGGTGAAGTAGTAACCCTTCTCGTTGAGCTGCATGCCGGCGTTCCAGAGACCGATCAGGAATGCTGCGAAACCGGCGAGCAGCGCGGCCCACGACGCGGCCACGAACGCGAACGACGGTTGCTGGATGGTGGTCTGGTTCATTGCTTTGCCCTCTCTTTCTTCTTGTTCGAAATCGTTTTCGTTGAACTGCGTTTCGCGCATGGTAGCAGCTTTGGCACGCGGCAAGACGGCTTGCTTGCAGTCTTACGATTCGCGCTGCGCGCGTCGCCAGCGCCCCGGCGTCGTGCCGAGCACCGCGCGAAACGCCTTGCCGAACGCGGCTTCCGACTGGTAACCGACCGCCTGCCCGATCTCCGCCTGCCCGCGCTGCGTGTCCTGCAGCAGCGCGCACGCATGCATCATCCGGATCTGTGCGACGAACGCGCCGACGCTCATTCCGGCCCGCGCGCGGAAATGCCGGGCGTACGTCGCACGCGACATCGCGGATGTGTCGCCGAGCGACTCGACCGTCCACGGCTTCTCCGGTGCCTGCAGGACGGCCTGTACCGACGGGCCGAGCCGCGCATCGGCGGCGAGCGCGAGCCAGCCGGACGGCACGCGCGCGCCACGGCCGTACGCGCGCAACGCATACGCGAGCAGTGCCTGGCCGAGCGCGTTCACGATCGCGCCGGCGCCCGGCTGCCCATTCGACGCCTCGGTACGCAGCACGCTCGTCAGCAGTTGCAGCGGTGCGAACCCCGATGCCTCGCGCAGCCCGACATGCAGCACGTGCGGCAGTGTGCGCATCAGCAGTTCGCCTGCGCCGCGCGCATAGACGAACCGTCCGCACAGCAGGTCCACGCTCGCGCCGCCCGGTTCGGTCGAATCGAGATTCGACTTGACCGGCAGCACCGCGCCGCCGCCGGCGCCGTGTTCGCGCAGCGCCGCAACCGGCCGCGACCGGCCCGCGCCGGCGTCGAGCAGCTCGTGCGCGCCGCCCGCGGGCAGCAGCACGAAATCGCCGTCGGCGAGCTGCAGCGTGCGCCCTTCCGCGGTATGCAGCCGGCACGTTCCGGCCAGCACCAGGTGAAACGCCGCCTCGCCCGGCGGCAGCGGGTCGTGCGGCATCGCGAACGGCCCGCCGAGCAGGCAGCGCACGTCGAGCTCGACATGGCTGCGGCCCAGCGACAGCAGTTGACTCAGGGCATCCATGAGACGATTGCGCTAAAAATTGACACTCTAGCGTATCGAAACCCTCAGCGCGAACGATCAGAATAAGCCTGCATCGCCCGAGATCGCGGCGCCCGCCGCCCTCCTCACCTCTTCTCGAAAAGGACGCATCATGCTGAACTGGAACGAATACCGGAAGGAACTCTCGACGCGTATCGGCGACATCGCCAAGCTGTCGCCGGACACGCTGGCCGGCTACAAGGCGCTATCCGGCGCCGGCGCGAAGACCGGCCATCTCGACGCAAAGACGCGCGAGCTGATCGCGCTAGCGGTGGCGGTCACGACACGCTGCGACGGTTGTATCGCCGTGCACACGGCCGAAGCGGCCAAGCATGGCGCGACGAAGGAGGAAGTAGCGGAAGCGCTCGGCGTCGCGATTGCGCTGAACGCGGGTGCGGCGCTCGTCTATTCGGCGCGCGTGATGGACGCGCTGGGCGACTGAACCTGACGGCCGCGGCGCTGCCGTCGCGTGGCGGCGCCCGGCTGCATGGTTTCATGGCTGCATGTCTGCCCGGTTGCGCGCCGCGCACCCGGGCAACTGACGTATGACGATTGGCCAGCGTACCTGCCCGAATGGCTGGCCGGGCGCGCGCGGGCAAGGATGCGCTGCGAAGTCGGCTACCATGCGCGAACGATCCATCGTGAAGGAGCGCTCCATGTGCCGCTGGCTCGCCTATACGGGTAATCCGATCCATCTGGAGACCGTGCTGTTCCGCGCGAAGCATTCGCTGATCGACCAGAGCCTGCATTCGGAGCTGGGGGCGACGACCACCAACGGCGACGGCTTCGGCATCGGCTGGTACGGGCGCCCCGACGAACTGCCGTTCCGCTACCGCTCCGTGCATCCCGCGTGGAACGACCGCAACCTGCGCGAAGCCGCACGCGCGATCCGCTCGCGGATGTTCATCGCGCATATCCGCGCGGCCACCGACACGCCGGTGCAGGAAACCAACTGCCACCCGTTCCGCCACGGCCGCTGGCTGTTCGCGCACAACGGGCTGATCCGCGACTTCCACAAGCTGCGCCGCGACCTGACGATGAAGGTCGATCCCGCGCTGTTCCCGACGCTCGAAGGCTCGACCGACTCCGAACTGATGTTCCGCCTCGCGCTGACCTACGGCCTCGAGCAGATGCCGCTGCCCGCGCTCGAGCGGATGGTCGGCATGGTCGAGGAAACGGCCGCGCGCCACCGCGTGGACGAACCGCTCAACATGACGATCTGCGCAACCGACGGCGAGCGGATCATCGCGGTGCGTTACTCGAGCGAACGGCAGTCGCGTTCGCTGTTCCACAGCACGTCGTTCAAGCACCTCCATGAGCTGTATCCGCACAACCCGCGCATCGCCGAAGCCGGAGACGACGCATTCATGGTCGTGTCCGAGCCACTCGTCGACCTGCGCGGCGCGTGGGAGGAAGTGCCGGAGAGCACGGCGATCGTCGCGCAGGGTGCCGATGTGCAGCAGCGGCCGTTCGCGCCGCGGCGGAAGTAGCGGGCGGCACCATTGAAGGCTTCGTAAGGGGATGCCAAACGTATGTGGAAGAACGAATACACCCGGAAAATAACGGATTACAAACATACCGGCGCGTTACAATTGTCAACGGAAGTCGACGAGACTCCGAACAAAGTAACTGTGCGATCGTCCGTACCTCTAATCGGAAATGACCCAAGATTCCAAGAATTGGCCACCCGTCAGGCCGACGGACTGCGAACCGGCACGACCTCGTGTGAAACAGAATCGAGCCTTCGTGGTGTGGCTGACCGGGATCTCCGGTGCCGGCAAATCGACACTGGCGAACCTGCTGAAGGAACAGCTCGATGCACGCGGACTTCGCACCTATCTGCTGGATGCCGACCGCTTGCGCGAGGGGCTGAACCGTGATCTAGGGTTCAGCGATGCCGATCGCCATGAAAATATCCGGAGAACTGCCGAAGTGGCCAGGCTGCTGGTGGATGCCGAATTCATTGTCATCGCCGCATTGATCTCGCCATTTCAGGCAGCGCGTGACAAAGCCCGCGCGCGCTTTGACGAAGGCACGTTCGTCGAAGTCTTTGTCGATGCTGCATTGGAGGTCGCCGAGGCGCGCGACCCGAAGGGGTTGTATGCGTTGGCCCGGCAAGGAGCCATTCGCCAGTTCACCGGTATCGATTCCGCGTACGAGCGACCGCACTCCCCCGACGTACACGTCAAGACGGCCGAGGCAGGTCCGTTGGAGTGCGTGGACGCGATCATCCGGAAACTGCCGCTGAGCGACTGACATCATCGGAGTCAGCCGCCGTCCCTCGGTCTTCGGCGCGCTGCTCGAACGAATGACGATCGTGTCCGCGCGTCGTGCCGATGTTCAGCAGCGGCCGTTCAGTCCACGGCGCAAATCACGTCAGCCGCGACGATCAAACCGCATCCGGACCGAATCAAGTCCGGCGGGCAGCCGGCGCGAACGGGCGCGCGGCCGCGGCATTGCGGTGAACCCGAGCCGTTCGTACAGCGCGCGGGCCCTCGCGTTGCGGGTCAGCACGTCGAGGACGACATCGCGGCTGCCGTCGGCCGGCAATGCCCCCGTGTCCAGCGCGTCACGGAACAACGCGCTGAAGATCCCCGTGCCGCGCTGTCGCTCGTCGGTTGCGCAATGCGCGACGAGAATCTGCGAACGCTTCGGCGCCGGAATTTCCGTTTCGAGAATCAGCCCGCGCAACAGCTGCCCGATCGTGCGGCGCACGCCGAAGAAGCGCGCCAGCGCCCACACGACATGCACGTCGTCGAACATCGTCCGTTGCCCGTCGTGAATCGCCATCACGGCGAGCACGCTGCCGTCGTCAGCGACCGCGACGCGATGCCGGCGCCACGAGAAGCGCCCATGACGCGACCGGAATGCCTGCTGCAGGAAAGCGATGCAGCGCGCATCGCTTTCGCCGAGAAAAAACCCGAATTCCGCCACGCCGGACGCAAACACGAGCGGCCCGCACGACGCCGCGTCATTCGCCTCGGCCGCACGAAACCGCACGCGCTCGCCGGCACGCGGAGCCGCTTGCGCGAACGCACCGGCCAGCGTCATCCGCTGCGCCCCGCGAGTCGCGACAACACGGCAACCGTCCGGCTGATCTGTTCCGGCTCGTGCGTCGAGCAGATGAAGAAGCGCAGGCGCGCAGCCTTTTCCTCGACGGCCGGATAGAAGATCGGCTGCACGTTGATCCCTTCGTCGAACATCGCATTGGCCCATTGCGCGGCCTTCAGCGAGCTCCCCGTGATCACCGGCACGACCGCGAACCCGGCACTCGTGCCGGTATTCAGACCGGCGGCACGCGCTTCGTTCAGGAACTGCCGCCCGCGCGCCTGCAGTCGCGCGACGCGCTCCGGCTCGGCCTGCAGGCGCTCGAGCGCGGCCAGCGACGCTTCGGCGAGCGTCGGCGCCAGCCCGACGCTGTACAGGAAACCCGGCGCCAGATGGCGCAGCATGTCGACGAGCGGCTGGCAGCCGGCGATGAAGCCGCCGCAGCCGGCCAGCGTCTTGCTCATCGTGCCCATCCACATGTCAACCTGGTCGGGCGCGACGCCGCAATGCTCGCGGATGCCCTTGCCGGTCGCGCCGAGCACGCCGAGCGAATGCGCCTCGTCGACCAGCAGGAATGCACCGTGGCGCGTTTTCACGTCGACGAAGCGCTGCAGGTCGGGGAAATCGCCGTCCATGCTGTACAGCCCTTCGATCGCGATCAGCACGTGCCGGTATTCGCGGCGTACGCGCGCGAGCAGTTCGTCGAGCGCCTGCCAGTCGTTGTGCGCGAAGCTCAGCCGCTTCGCGCCGCTCAGCTGTGCGCCCTGCACGATGCTGTTGTGCGCGAGCGTATCGTGGACGATCAGGTCGCCCGGGCCGAACAGGGCGCCGATCACGGTCACGTTCGTCGCGTGGCCGCTCACGAACGCGACGCAGTCGTCGGTCTCGTAGAACGTGGCCAACGCGCGTTCGAGATCGCGCTGCACCGGGCGTTCGCCCGCGACCATCCGGCTCGCCGATGCCGACGTGCCGTACCGGTCGATCGCGGCTTTCGCGCGCGCGGACACGTCCGGATCGCCAGCCAGGCCGAGGTAGTTGTAGTTCGCGAAGTTCAGGTATTCGCGTCCGCCGATCTGCGTCGTCGCACCGGCGACGCCGTCGTGCACGCGGAAAAACGGCGAGTCGACGCGCAGCTTCTCGCCCATCTCGCGCATGATCCTGACCTGCTGATACTGCGGCATCGATTCGAAGCGGCTGCGCGCCGATGCGGTCTGCGCTGCCTGCGTGCCGGGCACGCCCGGTGCCGCGGCAGCATCCGTCGCGCGCTCCAGCTGCCGTTTCAGCGCTTTCGCCGCCAGTTGCTGGCGAAGATGCTCTCCCAGTGCCATTGCTTCCTTCGCTTAATCTCGAAAAAGACGCTATGTTACGCCGCGCGTCATGAAAAGACGTGGTGTCACGCGTCGGAAAACTCGGCCCACTGCCACGCGTCGGGCGCGGCCAGCAGCGCGTCGACCAGCCGGAAATTCATCTCGTGGCTCGGCCGCAGCGCGCTCACGCGCGCCAGCAGCGGCGCGCCGGCCAGCGCGAGATCGCCGACCAGGTCGAGCACGCGGTGCCGGACGAATTCATCCGGCAAGCGCATCCCGCCCAGCACGCGGCTGCCGACGATGGACGCGGTGCACGACGGCCGTGCGCCGCGCAGGATCGGCACGCCGCGCAGATAGCCGGCGACGATCGCCGGCACGGCCCATTTCACGCGCCCGTACGAGCGCGACGGCGCGATTTCGGTTTCGAATGCGGCCGGCGTCAGCGCACCGTCCCAATGCATGTCGCCGAAGCCGCGCAGGTCGTTGCGCACGCTCAGTTCGTAACGCGGCGCCGGCTCGACCCGCATTTCGCGCCGCTGGTCGCCCTCGCCATCCCCGACGACGACGGGCCGCAGCACGCGGATGAAGCGTTTCGGCGCATCGAGCGCGACCCGGCCGCACGCGCGGATGGCATCCACCCACGGCGTGGCGCTGCCGTCGAGAATCGGCACTTCCTCGGCGTCGATCTCGACGATCGCGTGATCGATCTCGCATGCGAGCAGCGACGCGAGCAGATGCTCGATCGTGCGAACGCCGACGCCGTCGGCATTGCGCAGCATCGTGCAGAGCGGCTGGGCGCGGCGCAGCGCGGGATCGACCGGCAGCGTCGCGAGCGTGCGCCCCTGCGCGACGCGACGGAACACGATTCCCGTCACGCCGTCTTCCGGCCGCGCGGGCAGGATCCGCACCCCCACCCGGCGCCCCGTGTGCAGCCCGTGGCCGTCGATCGCCAGCGGACCTGCCAGCGTGCCCTGGCGCGTCGCCCAGCCGGACGGCGCGCTCATCGCGCGACCTCCAGCGTCGGCGACACCTGGCCCGCCACGGGCGCCGGCCGCGTATCGAGCATCGCGCGCGCTTCGCCTTCGATCGCGTGTTTCGCGGCAAGCGCCGCAACGGCTTCCTGAGCGGCATCGGTCGCCGCCCCGGCGTCGGACGCATCGGCCGACGCGCCGATCGAATCGACGATGCGTCCGGCCAGCGTCGTCACCGACGCGCCCTCGGCAATCGCCATCACCGACAGCTTGACCTCGAACGCTTCCTCGACCGCCAGGCCAAGCTCCATCCCCATCAGCGAATCCATGCCCATGTCGAGCACCGACTTGTCGAGCGCGATGCGATCCGGCGTCATGTGCAGGATCCGCGCGATCTGCGCCTGCAGCGTCCGGGCAACCAGCGCGATTGCTTCATCGCGCGGCAAGGCCAGCACTTCTTCCCGCAACTGCGTGCCGCCGTCGCGCGCATCGCCGCCCTTCGCATGCGATTGCAGCAGCGAATACCGGCGTGCCTTCGCGGCGGGCATCCCGCGCGCCACGGCATGCCAGTCGAGCCGGACCACGGCTTCGCCGGCCGCGCCCGCGACCAGCGCGCGCTCAAGCGCGGCCATCGCCTCGTCGGACGTGATCGAGGCACCGCCGATCCGCGACTGCAACGCCTCGCGCGTATCCGCGTGGCGCGCGAGGAAGCCGACGTCCTCGAGCGGGCCCCACGCCATGAACGTGCCGGGCAACCCGGCCGCGCGGCGATGTTCGACGAGCGCCTCGAGGAAGGTGTTGGCCGCGACGTAGTTCGACTGCCCCGGATTGCCGAGATAGGTCGTCGCCGACGAATAGACGACGAACAGGTCGAGCGGCAGCGCGCGTGTCGCGCGATGCAGGTTCCACGCGCCGGCCACCTTCGGTGCGAGCACCGCGGCCATCCGCGCATCGTCGAGATTGCGCACGAGGCCGTCGTCGATCGACATCGCGGAATGCAGCACGCCCTTGAGCGGGCTGCCGCGCCGCACGATCGCGGCAATCATCGCATCGACCGCCGCGGCATCGGTCACATCGCACGAGACGACATCGACCGTGACGCCGAGCGTCGCGCGCCAGCGCTCGACCTCCTCGCGGGCCGCACCGGCAAGCTCGCCGGAACGGCTCGCCAGCGTCAGCCGGCGAGCGCCGCGCTCGACCATCCAGCGCGCGCTCGCAAACCCGAGCCCGCCCGTGCCGCCGACCACCAGGTACGTGCCATGCGGATCGAGCGCGAGCGAGCCCGCGCGCGTGACGCCGCGCGTCGGGGCCGGCGTGCCGGACGGATAGGTCACGAGTACCTTGCCGATCTGGCGCGCCTGCTGCATGTAGCGGAACGCATCCTCCGCTCGTTCGGCGGGGAACGCGCGATACGGCAGCGGATGCAGCACGCCTGCGGCGAACAGCGCCATCACTTCGCCGAACAGGCGTTCGGTCAGCTCCGGCAACGCACCCATCAACTGGTCGGCATCGATGCCGAAATAGCTGATGTTGTTGCGGAACGGCCGCAGCCCGATATGGCTGTTTTCGTAGAAATCGCGCTTGCCGAGCTCGAGGAAACGACCGAACGGACGCAGCGTGTCGATGCTGCGCACCATCGCTTCGCCGGCGAGCGAATTCAGCACGATGTCGATGCCCTGCCCGCCCGTCAGCACGCGAATGTCGTCGGCGAACGCGAGGCTGCGCGAATCGAGCACGTGGTCGGCACCGAGCAGGCGCACGAACTCGCGCTTCTCGTCGCTGCCGGCCGTCGCGAACACTTCCGCGCCGAAATGGCGTGCAAGCTGGATCGCGGCGATCCCGACGCCGCCCGCGCCGCCGTGCACGAGCACGCGCTCGCCGCGACGCAGCCGAGCAAGTTCGACGAGCGCGTAATACGCGGTGAAGAACGTGGTCGGCACGGTCGCGGCTTCCTCGAACGTCAGACGCTCGGGTTTCAGCGCGATCGCTTGCGCGCGCGTCCTGACGCGCGTCGCGAACGAGGCCGGCGCGAAGCCGAGAATCGCATCGCCCGGCGCGAATGCCGTCACGGCACTGCCCACGCGGACGACGCGGCCGGACAGCTCCATGCCGATCGTCGCGCCCGCGAAACCGGTCTCGACCGCCTCATCGGACAAGAGCCCCATCGCATACATCACGTCGCGGAAATTGAGGCCGGTCGCAACCGGCTCGATCTCCACCTCGTCCGCGCCCAGCGCGCTTTCCGGCAACGCGAACCATTCGAGATTGCGCAACGAGCCCGGTGCATCGAACGCGAGCACGGCCGCACGCGCGATCGCGCCATCGCTGCGAGCCGCGGCCTGCGCGGCCGTCAGCATGCGCGGCACCAGACGCCCGTGTGCGCCCAGGACGACTTCTTCCTCGACCGCCGAGCCGGTCAGCTCGCGAATCAGTGCGTCGGGAATCCCGTCCACCGCGCGATCGACGTCGATCAGGCGGCACGCGAGTTCGGGATGCTCGTTCGCCAGCACGCGACCGAGGCCCCACAGCGTTGCCTGTTCCGGATGCGCATTCGCGGCCCCGGCGAACGGCGCGCCGCCGCGCGTGACGACGGTCAGGCGCGTGGCCGCGTTCGGCTGCGCGCCGAGTGCACGGACGAGCGCCGCCAGCGCGATCGCGCCGTGACGCTGCGCAGCCATCAGGCCGTCGCCCGTCGCCGATTCGGCCAGCGGCGTTTCCGGTGCGCAGAACACCACGTGCGCCGGCTGCCCGGCCGGCAACGACGCAATCGCGTCGACCGCATGCGTGATGTCCACGATGTCGGCCGGATAACCCGCGCGCGCCAGCGCGTCGGCCAGCTGCCCGCCGAAACCGCCGGCGGCACCCGGCGCGTGCATCACGAGCCATTGTTCGTTGCGTGCGAGCGTACCGAGATCGCTCGAGTCGCCGGTGCGTTGCGCAGCAGCGGCGCTCGCGGGGTTGCGCGCGATGACGAACGTCGGCGTACCGTCCAGATCGAGCGATTGCTCGACGTGCCGCACGACGTCGACGTAACCCGCGCGTGCGAGCGCTGCCTCGAGATCGGCCGGCGCCAGCGGCGCGGGGGCAGCGGCTTCCGTCGACGTTGCCTGCGAGGCGAACACGATGTCGGAGAAGCGGCCGTGACGCGATTCGGCCAGCAACAGCAGTCCGCCCGGCGCCAGCCACGACCGCATCGCATTCAGTGCATCGACCACATCATGACGGTCGCTCAGTGCGCGGTTCGCGACGATCAGGTCGTAAGGCCCGGCGTCATCGGCCGACAGCGACAGCCGCTCGCCCGACTGCAGTGCCACCGTGCGCACCACCGCTTCCGCATCCGTGTCGAAACCGGCCAGCTGGCCGGCCGTCGCCGCGATCGTGTGGTCGCAGCGCGCGGCAGCGAGATGCATCCCGAGCGTCTGCAGCACGTCGCCGTCCGTCGCGCCGAGTTCGAGCACACGCAGCCGGCGTGCCGGCTGCCATGCATCGACCGCCTGCTCGACGCTTGCGGTCAGCAACGCGTGCACGTGCTGCCACGTCGGCGACGCGGCAAGGAGCTGCTCGACCAGGCTGTGCCCGGTCGGCGACAGCAAGCGGGCTCCATCCTTTGCGCCGCCCAGCACGTCGGGCAACGCCGCGCCGCAATGCGCGAGCAGCGTCAGTTCGGCCACGTGCCCCGGCGATTCGGCCAGCAGTCCGCGCCACAGCTCGTCGAGCGGCGGCAGCGCCGCGCACGCTGCGTCGTCGCGCACGAGCAGCGCGCCGTCGCGATGAGCGAGACCATCCTCGACCAGCATGTCGGCAAGACGCGCGGCCAGCGCCGCACGCCCGGCCGCCGGCTGCCAAGTGCCGGCGAATGCGCCAAGCGCATCGAACGCGCGGAGCGCGTAGAGGCTCGCCAGCACGTCGAGCAGCGGCAGGATTTCGGTCAGATGCTGCGTCCGGCGGACGTCGTTACCGGTTGCGTCCAGCCGCGCGACGGCTTGCGCGAGCAACGCGTCGGGAGCCGGCAACCCGGCTGCATCGACGTCGCCCGGCAGCGGCATGTCTTCAAGGCGATAGACGAAGCGTGCAGGCAGGTTCTGCCGACGGCCGACGAGATCGACGCGCCGGAACCGGCAAGCGCCGAGCCGCGCGACGATCGCGCCCAACGCGTCGAGGAATTCGAAATGCGCGACGATCGAATGCGGGCTGTGCCGGTCGATTTGCACGCGCACCCGCTCGACCGTGTCGCCGCGCAGATAGTCGACCCGGCCGATCTGCACCGGCACGTAAGCCGGATGCTCGCCTTCGCGGGCGTGCGCCGCCAGCAAGGCGAACAGCGGATGAAACCCGCTGTCCATCAGCGCCGGATGCAGCAGATACGCGGACAAGGCCCGCGCATCGCCGCATGCGGCCGGCGCGGCGACGTCCGCCAGCGCCTCGCCGTCACTCGCGGCAACCCGCACGGTGCGAACCCAGCGGAACGCCGGCCCGTAGCCGAGGCCGATGGCCGCGGTGTTTGCGTACAGCGTGTCGCCGTCGGCCGCGGGCAGCGCGAGCAGACGATCGAGCACGGCGGACGGCACGACGCTCGTATCGCCGAGCGCGTTGCCGCTTTCCAGCATCCGCCCTGTTACGTTCAGCGTCCACGCGCTGTCGGACATCCGGTCGCGCGTCTCGATCGTGAAGGTCGCGGTGCGCGGCTCGATCACGAGCCGGAACAGTTTCGCCTGCTGCGGCTGGAATACGACCGGCGTGCGGATCTCGACGTTTTCGAGTGCCGCATCCGGCGTATCGAAGAACGTTCGCGCCGCGGCGAGGGCCATTTCCACGTAACCCGCGCCCGGGAACGCCACGCCGCCGTCGACGACGTGATCGGCCAGCATCGGCAGCTTCGCCGGATCGAGCTGGTTTTCCCACGCGAATGCGTGCTCATGCAGGCGATAACCGAGCAGCGGATGCTCGCGACGGCGATTGACGAGGCCGTACCCTTCGACGGTCGGCGTCAGCCAGAAGCGGTCGCGCTGCCACGGATAGGACGGCAACGCAGCACGCGATTCGCCCGGCGCAAAGCGGTCGGGATCGACGCTCGCGCCGTGCGCGATCGCCGCGAGAATCGCCTGCCGCAGCGTCGCCGCGCTTCCGTGACCGCGCTTGAGCGTCGGCAGCGCCGTGCCAGTTGCGCCGGCGGCCGTGAGCGCCTGCTTCACGTACGTACGCAGGATCGAGTGCGGCGAAACCTCGACGAACAGTCGCACGCCCTGCTCGATCAGATGCGCGATGCCGTCGCCGAAGCGCACCGGCTCACGGATATTGCGCCACCAGTAGCGCGCATCGAGCTCGGTACCGGCAAGCGCGCCGCCGGTCACGGTCGACACGAACGTGCCGTTGCCCAACTGCGGCCGCAGGCTCGCCAGTTCGGCCAGCACGACCGGCTCGATGCGATCCATGTGGCTGCTGTGGAATGCGTAGTCGAGATCCAGCATCTGGAAGAACTTGCCGCTGCCGCGCAGCGCCGCCTCCAGTGCCTGCAGCCCCTGCAGCTCGCCCGCGAGCGTCACCGCATCGGGGCTGTTGATGCCGGCGATCTCGACACGGCGCGCAAGCCCGTGGCGCGCGATCAGTTCGCGCGCCGCTGCATCGCCGATGCCGATGGCCGCCATCCGGCCGCTGCCGCGCGTCATCGCCTGCGCGCGGCTGCGGATCTTGATCACGCGCACCGCGTCGGCGAGCGACAGCGCGCCCGTCACCCACGCTGCGGCAATCTCGCCGACGCTATGGCCGATCGCCGCGTCGTAACGCATCCCGCTCGCATCGATCACGCGGATCATGCCGACCTGGATCGCGAACAGCAGCGGCTGCGCGTTCTCCGTCGCGGCGAGCCATTCGGCGCCCGCGCCGGCCAGCCATTCCGCGCTCGGGCCACCGCGCATCACGTCGACCAGCGACGGGCTGCCGTCGGCGCACCACAGCGCGTCGACTTCGTCGAGCGCCGCGCGGAAGACGGCGTTCTCGGCATAGAGCTCGTTGCCCATCCCGACCCACTGGCAGCCGTTGCCCGAGAAGACGAGCGCGGTGCGTGGCGTGTCGGCCGGGGCCTGGCCGGTCGCTACGCAGGCGGGCAACCCTTCCGGTGCCGGCTGGGCCAGCGCCGCGAGTGCCGCACGGCCTTCGTCCGCGTCGGCCGGCGCGACGATCGCGCGATGCTCGAGCCATTGACGACGACGTGCGGCCGCGGCGGCAAGCGCCTGCCAGTCGCCGCCGTTGTCGAGCATCGACAGATAGCGGCCCGCGAGCGCGCCGAGCGCATTCGCGCTGCGCGCGGTCAGGACGAGCGGAGACAACTGCGCGTGAGTCGGCTCGGGCGCGGCCGCCGACGCCTCGTTTGCAGCCGGCGCCTCGGTCAGCACGACGTGTGCGTTCGTCCCGCCGAAGCCGAACGAGTTGACGCCGACCGTCAGCGGCGCGTCGCCCGCGTCGAGCGGCATGAAGCGATCGACGACACGCAGACGCCCACCGTCGAAATCGATGCCAGGATTGGGCGTGACGAAATGCAGCGAGCGCGGTACCGCGCGATGCTTCAGGCACAGCACGGCCTTCAGCAGCCCGGCCATGCCGGACGCCGTTTCGAGGTGGCCGATGTTGGTCTTCACCGAACCGATGAGCAGCGGACGATCGGCCGGGCGCTCGCCCGACACGACGTCGATCAGCGCACGCGCCTCGATCGGATCGCCGACCGCCGTGCCGGTGCCGTGCGCCTCGAGATACGCCAGGGACTGCGGATCGATGCCCGCGCGCGCGTAGACGCTGCGCAGCAGCGATGCTTGCGCGGCCGCGCCCGGCACGCTGATACCGCCCGGCGAGTGGCCGACCGAGTTCACGCCGGAGCCGGCGATCACCGCATGGATCGTGTCGCCGTCGGCGAGCGCGCGATCGAGCGGCTTGAGCAGCACGAACGCGCCGCCTTCCGAGCGGACATAACCGTCGCCGGTCGCATCGAACGCGCGGCAACGGCCGCGCGGCGACAACATCGACGCCTTGGAGAAGCTGACGAAACCGAACGGGTGCAGCAGCAGGTTGACGCCGCCCGCGAGCGCCATGTCGGCTTCGCCGGACTGCAGCGCCTTGACGGCCTGGTGGAGCGCGACGAGCGACGACGAGCAGGCCGTATCGACGGACATGCTCGGGCCGCGCAGGTCGAACAGGTAGGACACGCGGTTCGACGCGATACTCAGGGTGTTGCCGGTCGCCGAATACGGATCGATCACGTTCAGATCGTCCATGTTGCGGTTGCCGTAATCCATACTGGCGGCGCCGACGAAGACGCCGCAGTTGCTGCCGCGCATGTCGGCCGGGCGCACGCCGGCGTCCTCGAACGCTTCCCATGCGAGTTCGAGCAGCAGGCGCTGCTGGGGGTCCATCTGTGCCGCTTCGCGCGGGGAAATGCCGAAGAATGCGGCATCGAAGCCGGCGACGTTGTCGACGACGCCGGCCGAGAACGTGTAGCTCTTGCCCGGTTCGCGCTTGGACGGGTGCTGGTAGAAATCGGTGCCGAAGCGATCGGCGGGGATTTCGGTCACTGCGTCGCGTTCGTCGCGCAGCAGTTGCCAGAAGTCGCCAAGATCGTTAGCGCCCCCGGGAAACCGACAAGCCACCCCAATTATTGCAATCTTACTGTTCATCTTTTATGTCGCTTTCTCGGATGCGCACGGCTGTTTCGTGCGGTTTCCGTCATCTTGTACCACATGCAGCAGTGCCGCTCCTAACTCCTCGGCGGCCAAATTCCGGCATCTCGCCACAACTGTGCCGTAATTTCGCCAAATAAAGTAATCGCTGCGTTGCGGAGTAACGCCCAGCTTTTGGAAAACATGAGGCAAAGCGGGGACGTGGTCGCCGTAGAAACAAACGATCGTTTCACGACTACTGGTACGCAGATAATCGATCAGGCGCCCGATCATTGCGTCCGCATTTTCTATGTGCCGCAGATACGCGGTCAAATCTCGCCAAGATGCGTCCTCGCCGAGAGTATGCCGTGAAGACGATTCACCAGGCAAAACCTGCTCGAGGTGTAGCGGGCCGTGGTTTTCCATCGTCATCGCAAACACGAAGCGCGGGCCGTCGCTACCGGTCCCCTCGAGTTCCGCGACGATCGCATCCGACACTGCCGCGTCCGCCACGTAGGGACCTGCTCGGGAAGCCGACGAAAAGTGGCGAATATCGAGAAAGCGTGTGAAGCCGAGCAACGGAAATACCCGATGCCGCCCGAAGAAATCTGCATAATAGGGATGAATCGCGACCGTGTCATAACCGCAACGGCCGAACCACGAAGCGAGTGACGCAATTTTATTTCTTGCAAAAGCGTAAGGATAAAAGCGCGCGTACCCGAGCGAAAAGGATTCCGTGCCGGTCAGCACCGCGAATTCCGTTCGCATGGTGTTTGCCCCCCACGCAGGCACTGTCATCTCGCCATGCCAGACGGCCTCGCGACGCGCGTCGTCGAAGCGCCTGAAGAGACTCGGCTCGACCGCCTCTCCGAGCCGGCGCGCATCGAAGAACGATTCGCTCTGGATCACGATCACGTCAGGGCGTCGCGTCGACTTGCCGGTTGCGAACGGCCCGGCCGCCACGACCTCGCAAAACCGGCGAAACGTGGCCGGTCGCAAACCATTGAGCAGATAGCCAACGAACACGGAAAAAAAGCCGCGTCGACGCTGGTCGGCATCGGGATCGAGCGTAAACGGCAGACTGGCTGCCACAGGCACCGCAAGCATGAACGGCAGCACCGCCGCAAACCACATCAGTGCGCGGGAGCCTGGAGACACGGGCCGCTCGACGACAAAGCCCGCGATCACCAGCATGATGCCGGCACCGATCGCGACAACTTTGCCGAGACTCAAAAACGGCAAGTAAAGACGGGGATGCGAAAACAACTGGCTGAAAAGGCTCAGGTCAGTAAATACGAACGGCTCTCGCAATGACTCGTACTTCGCATTGCTGACTGCGGCGACAAGACCAACGAGCGCAAGCACAGCGAAGGCCGAAAAGAGCGGCCGTGATGTAACAGCAAACACCACGTCGAACAGGAAGACTACGGAAAGAATGTGAAGCACTGACGACAGCATCGGCCGTCGCAGCGGCGCCCGCGGGACGGCAATCGCATCGACCGCGAACGACAGCACAACGGTGGCCGCCAGCGTCACGGCAAGACGCGCGCTCAATTGACCCGGTCCTTCGAAGGCAGATAGGACAGACGATCGAGGATTGCGTCGGATAGTGCAGCGGGCAGGATTGACAGCAAGCGCATGCCGAACGCGAGCAGCCCGGGGAATGCGATCTCACTGTGGCCCGCGCCCAACCGGCGCCGGATGTATGCAGCCGCGCGTTCGGCACTCTGGAGGAACGGCTTGTCGCCAGGAAATACGTCGCTCATCGCCGTCTTCACGAAGCCGGGCAGGATCACCGTGACGCCGACGCCGCTTCGTGCAAGCAGCGGCCGAACCGAGTCGCCATACGCTTTGATGGCAGACTTGCTTGCGCAATAGGCCGGCGAAATCGCCATGCCGCGCAGAGCAGCAATCGAACTGACCATGGCAATGCGGCCGCACCTGCGAGCGCGCATACGGTCAATGACGGGCAGAACCGTATTCAGCGTACCGTAAAGATTGGTATCGATGACGCGCACCGTACGCTCGAGCCCCTCCCAGTCTGAGGCCGACGCAATCGTGCTGGCAACGCCGGCGTTTGCGATTAGCAGGTCGATCGGGTGAAGGGCGTCGAAATCATCAAGCCAAGCGGCGATAGCCGCCGCGTCGCACACGTCAATTGCCCCGGTCTCGACAGCAGCACCACGCGAGCGACAGGCTACCGCGGTCTCAGCGATCCGTTCGCAATCGCGACCGACTAGACCGAGCACGATGCCCGGTTGCGCATAGGTGAGTGCAAGGGCTCGGCCGAGGCCTGCGCTCGCACCCGTAATGACGATATGAACAGGCCCGCGGCTACGCATCCACGCAATCCAAACGGTCGACAGCGCCCTTCACCGCCATCGCAATGCCAGTGTGCGTATAAAAATCACCGTTGATCTGCGTGTGATGCATCACGTAGTCGAGAAAGGCATGATAGAGGACCATATTGGGCGGTTCGCTGTTGCTCCAGAAGTCATCCAGCCCTCCCTGCCAAGTCAGGCCGCGCATATTATATATGGCAGTACCGAGTGCCATTAAAGGGCGCTCATGGTGCAAGGCAGACAAGCCAACCGTACTGTTGACCACTACCACGCCACGCGAAAACTGCAGTAGCGTAGGCAGATGGCCGGAGTCAATAAAGCGCAGACGCCCGTCAATACCAGCTGCACGCGCGAGCGACATCGCGAAGCGCCGATATTCGATCAACCCCGTGTCGAACGGATGATTCTTGATGACCAAGGTTGCGTCTTGGGATGCGTGCTTCGCGAACGACCGAATCACCTGATCGATGGCATCGCGCACGCCGTCAAAAGGCGAATGCACAATGATCTGCGCATCGGAATTCAGTTGCAGCGGAAACAGATAGTACGGCCGCCCACAGTCGAGCAACTCGCGCGTAACCGCCTCGGACTGACGGTGATGCCGGCCACGCAACAATGTACGCACCGCCAACCCCGTGTATTCGACTAGTCCGTTACGCGGACGATGGCTACGGTAGCATGGGAACCGCCAAGCTAACAGGGCGTTCGCGACACGGTATGCGATGTCATGAAAGACTCGCTCAAAAAGGTTGTACCCTGTTGCCACTCCGGGTTGCGCCGGCGGAACATCCCCTTGAAACTGAAGGATATTCTCGGGATTGTTCGGCATCAGCGATCGACCGTTGACGCCGTGACGCTCAAGCGTAATCCAGTGCGGGCGAATATAACCTTCCTCGAACACGTGCAACCGAAGGCCATGCCGCTCGGATACCAAATGCATGTGCTGGTGGATTTCACGGCAATCGCCGAACATCAAGACGTCCGTAATCCCCTTCTGACGAACGAGATCCGCATACCAATCCGGGAGTTCGGAAGTCTTCCCGCGATAGTTGATGACGTCCCTCGTCCGGCCGTACAACCAGTCGCCGCCGCAAAAATTGACACGGCATACCGCGTGACCACGGGCGGAGAGCGCCTCCGACAACCGACTGAAGAACGGGGAAGCCGTGCCTTGCAGCACAAGAAAAGAGCGAGGCATCGAAATATCAACCAACCGGGCATCCCGGGGGAATCGCCCTCATTCATCGAATCGGGCGCTGGAATTGGCATTCATCGCGCCGGGATTGCTCGCGATTCGCAAGGCCGCCGAATATAGCATTCCAAACTGAGCGCCCACAAGGCAGCAGACGAAATATGTGGCGTATTACAACGTCCCGGTCGAAGTGCCTTCCGCCACGCCGACCAACACTCCGGCACGCCCCGTCTGCGCGCCCGGGCACGACGCAAACGCCCTCCCTCCCGGGCCGCCGCCCGCCTGCACCCGAGCCGAATCCGACTCTGCTAGTTCGGTATTTTTCAGATCAGACAATTGGTCAGAATAATTTGGGGTGCCGCCAATTTTCGATAGCACCCACGTGGAGTGCGAACGACGGCAAATGGCCCACCAGCGGTGGCTGGCAATTACACCCGACCTGTACACCATGTGGATATAGCCACAATCTTTCTGTTATGTGCATCTACATCACGGCGAATTCGCGCCCTGTCGAACGCCACCGCACAATATAGAACACAAAAGTGTCAGCTACGAGTGATATCGTGCACTCAACGCAGCTATAATTTCGCGCGCAGCCGTCCCGCGGAATTCAGCGCGGCATGGACAGCAAGATCGCGACTCCGCTCCGGCCTGTGGTACGAAGAGCCAGGAACGGCACATGATTGTACGTCCCGGGATGTGCACCAGGCAGTTTGCGCCCAGCCTGAACAGCACCCCGGATTTCTGATGAGCCCTCCGCCAGACAATGATGCTGGTGACGAAGTGAGGGCACCACATTCCTGCGGAAAAGAGTTGGAACAGATCTCTAGCAACACTGCAACGAACAATCAGTCGACATCAGCCAGACGCAGCCTGATCGATAGACTTAAGCACATGAATCGACTGTTTGTAATCACGGTCATCGTCCCGGCCATTATTGCAATCGTCTACTACGGCCTGATCGCCTCCGATGTGTACGTCTCTGAGTCGCGCTTTATTGTAAGAAGTGCATCTCGGCAGAGCTCCAGCAGCGTCATGGGCGCCCTGCTGCAAGGGGCTGCCTTTTCCCGCACGCCGGACGATGCATACTCCGTCATCGACTATATCCAGTCGCGTGACGCGCTTCACGAACTCAATACCAACAGCGGCATCGCGACCGCCTACTCTACACAGGGCGACATCTTCAGCAGGTTCCACGCAAGCCTCGACGGCAGCTTCGAATCGCTGTGGAGGTACTACGGCAAGCACATTGTGTCAGTGAATCTGGATTCCGCCTCCGGCATCGCGACACTGCAGGTACGCGCCTATACCGCCAATGAGGCCGCCGGCATCAATGAGAGGCTGCTGGAAATAAGCGAACGCCTGATCAACGAGATGAACAAGCGTGCCGCGGACGACACGGTGCGATTTGCCCAACGCCAAGTCGACGAAGCCGCGGATCGAGCCAAGGCAGCCGCAGTCAACCTGGCGGCATATCGAAACGGAAACTCGGTTTTCGACCCTGAAAAGCAGTCAGCCCTGCAACTTCAGCAAATCACGAAACTGCAGACGGAGCTGTTCAGCGCTCAGACCCAACTTGTGCAACTGCAGTCCATCGCGCCGAAGAACCCTCAGATTCCGGTGCTGACGCAGAATATCGCCATGCTGCAGAAGCAGATCCACGATTCCACCGGAGATGTCACCGGCAGCAAGGGCTCGTTGTCGGCAAAAAATGTCGCCTATACGAAGTTGCAACTGGATTCGGAAGTTGCCAATAAGCAACTTGCCTCGACCATCTCCGCATTGGAAAACGCCCGCAGCGAGGCAGAGCGAAAGCAACTTTACTTGGCTCGACTGGTTCAACCGAACACTCCTGACGTCGCAACCGAACCCAAGCGACTCAGATCGATATTCGAGGCAATCGCACTCGGAGTGATTGCATGGGGAATTTTGAGCCTGTTGCTCGCAGGAATTCGCGAACATCACGATTGATCTGTTGCGACACCATATTCTCGGAGAGCTGCTAATATAGCGATCCCATTTAAACACGATGGCGCAGGCAATTCGGAAGCCTGCGCCATCGCACGAGAAGAATGGCGGAGAGGCATCGCTCGGCTTGCGGATGCAATAGTGCGAGAGCTTTATCTGCAGAGCGGTCGGTTGCATCTTTCCGGCAATCAATCTTTCGCCCCTCCCATAGTTCGAAGCCACCTCTCCGCTGGATGGCAATGCAGTACGTACGCTCCCGCCGAGCTTACTCAATGACTTGCCGCACGACCGAGAACATACTTCGCAATGAAACTCCGATCATCGCGCGATATTCCCCCGAATCGTAACGATCGGAATTTCACTCTGACCGCCTCATCGACACGGCAGATGGCAGGCAGGAAGTTCACGATTTTTAATTCGGCAATTACCTTCAAGAAGGTTCAAAACCATGCAGCCCACTGAAATCGCTCACTTCAAGAACCGAATCCGACAGGTAGTTGCAAAGCAAACCAACCGAATCCTGCATTCCAAACTCGAGAAGGCGGTCGATCCGACACAGGTGCATACCAGCGGCCCGGACTCGATCGCACCCGATATCGAGCGCATCAAGCAGATCGCCATCGAGTTGCGCGGCGCAGTTCATGCGTCAGCCGGCACACACCATCACGCCACGCTCGAGCCGCATCCGTTGCCACCGTTGCCTAGTGTATCTATTCCCGCCCGGTTCGATCTGGCCTACCCTGCACTACCTACCTATCCGAGTTTCGTCGACTTCTTCGACGAAAGCCACGAACGCTTCCTTCACCGGTTGTTCACCCACCTCCTGCACCGGGAGCCTGATGAAGCTGGCCTCGAGCATCTGCTTGAACAACTCCGGTCGGGCGACTCCCAACTTGCAGTCCTTCTTCACATCTGGGCATCGCAGGAACGAAAACTGCTCGGCACGCAACTCGCAGGAATACGGCGTGCGAAACGACTTCTGTTTCTCTCGAATCTTCCGGTAATCGGCCGCCGATTTAAAGGCAAGCTCGGGCCATCGGCCTCGGGCAAAAAAACAATCCAGTTTTCCGCGACGACGCTCCAGCAGTATGAAGACGAGGGATTCGTCCGCTCAGCCTATCGTGTCATCTTGAGGCGCGAACCGGACACCCAAGGCCTCCGTGACTACCTGAATCAGATCAGGTCTGGCATCTCGAAGGTCAAGATCATTCAGAATTTGCGCGCAAGTCGAGAAGGACAGGAAGCCGCGACCGCTCTCCACGATATCGCCTACGCGAGCATGGTGGAAACGCTGGAGGCAATCCCCGTGATTCGCTGGATCGCTTTCCCGTTCGTCGTTCACTACCGTACATATCGCGTCGCGAAATTGGCTCAGCTGGCCAATAGCACCCTCATCGCCAATACCAATGCCCGCGCCGCAGCCGCAGATTCCGCATTCCAGCGGATCCTGATTGCCATCGGGGAACGCGATCAAATCTCGAATATCCAGGCCTGTATTGCGCGTGATGCGATCACGTCCCTGCAGGGGAGCATCGATGCCACGTCCAAAATGATTGCCGAATACGCCAAGCGTTCTCCGTGGATCGCCTACGACGAACGAATCCGGAAGCTCGAGAAGAAAATGCAGTCGGATCACGATCATCTCGCACGACTCGTCAAACTCGAGGACGGCGCAACGCGCTCGGACGACATCCATCGTGTCCTCTTCAGCACCATCGAGGACAGCAGGAAAACAAATCAAACCTTCGCCCTCGAACTGAAGAGCGAAATCGATCGTCTCCGCCAAGACATACTCGACACCGCCCGTGTCGCTCCCGTAGTGGCCGACACCCCTCAGCCGAGTACACACGCTACTTCCGGCACGGCCTCACGTGTGCAATCCAGTTTGTCCGAGGCCGCCGTCAGCAGCGCATCGGCGACACACGACCGGTCGCTTGCAACCTTGCTGGATTTCATCGCGGAAAACAACGGGGTCCGCGATTCAGAGATTGAAATACTGCAACGGGCGGTCGACGTACTCCGATCGAACGTCGACCACATCGTCAAGGAGCGAAAACGCTCCGCAGAACAACCTCAGTGGATCATGTACGACGAACGTCTCCGTGCGCTCGAAAACAGGATCAGTCGCATTGAGCAAAGCGGACATCGAACGAACAACTTCCGCGAATCGAGCGGTTCCACCGAGCAGGCCCAACTGCTTGCCATCGCAAAACAACTGGATTCGTTCAAACAGACGCTGGACGACACGTTGACGAAAATCTCTGCGACGGTCGGTCACGCGACTGAGGGAGCGACTTGGCAGCCTCCTCGCGACACGTCACATGATGTGCACGTAGGGTCACAAGACTACGCAGTCGTCGATAAAAAAGCGCAAAAAAAGGCATAAACGATCATGAATATTTTGATTTGCAATGAACGGCTTCTGTTTCGCTTTGGCGTCGATCGACTACTCCTGATTCTCGCTGAGAATCTTCGCAAGCAGGGACATCACGTCACTGTGATTGCGAATAACTTCAACGAATCCGTGGTAAAAAACGCCGCCGATCAAATTTATCGAATTCCGGATGGTGCCGAGGCCTACATTCAACTCGACACTTTTACGTCAAAGTGGATCGACAGAGCATGGGACGAGCTGTTCTGGAAATCGAAACCTGACGTCGCAATTATCGGAGGCTGGCCATTTTTCTCCACGATTCCGGTTCTCGAAAAGCATAATTGCCGGACCCTGTTCATCGACTGCGGCTCCGTCCCGCTCGACGGATTCGAGGGGCACGCTCTTGAAATTCAGCTTTACCTGAAGGAACTGCGTAAAAAGCACTTGCCAAGTCTGACCAAGATTTCACCGATCAGCCAGTTCATCGCGACATCGCAATCCGCGGTCGACGCTCCCTCGGTGTCATCCGCGACGATCCTGCTTGGCGCGGATCACATGGCAGATGCGATCTGGGACGATGCAGCCCAGAATTCCGAATCGCTCGCGTCGCCTATCCTCGATGCCTCGAAAGGAAAAAAACTGAACATCATCAACTTGGGCCGCTGGGAACCCGGCTGCTACAAGAATTCCGAATGCGTATTCGACATCTCTACCGAGCTGTCACAACGAAATATCGACCACAACATCTTCGTGCTGGCTGATCCCCAGCAGTTTGAATGCCCCGCGTCCGCACGAAATCACGTGCACCCGGTCGGCTTCCCGAGCGATCTGCAACTGCAGGATCTGATGCACGCCTGCGACGTCGGTATTTCCGTGTCGACCTGGGAAGGATTCAATCTTCCGCTCGCGGAGATGCAATGGTTGAACAAGCCCACATTGGTGTTCAATGTCGCTGCACACCCCGAGGTCGTTGTTCACCCGTGGTACCTGTGTGGAAATACAACCGAGATGGTGGACAAACTCGCCTATTTGCGCGATTCCGCCGACGTCGTTGCCGCCGATCACTGGCCGGAGCGGACGGTGTTTCACCGGGATTTCCGCTGGCGGCGTGTCATCGGCCAATATGTCGACCTCATCCGCGACCTCGGTCACGCCCGCAGGAAGGTCTTGATCGACGTGAGCAACGCTGCAATTGACCCGGCCAACTCCGGCGTCATTCGCGTCACGCGACGACTCAGTCGCGAGCTACAACATTTTGTGGATCCCGTCTTCGTTATGTGGGATCCAAGCATCAAGCAGTATGTGTTCCCGACGGAGCATGAGTACAAGCAGTTGTCGCAATACAATGGCCCAGTCGCCGGGAATGCCTTGCCGCGCTCTCCGGCGGGCAAACGCAAGCTGCTGAGCGACCGTTCGGATCTGTATCGCGGCAACAATACGTGGCTTCTTCTGACTGAAACCATATTCGAGAAGAATGGAGTCAACATTCGAAAGTTCTGCAAGCAGAACGACATCCGGACGGCGGCCATCTTCTATGATGCAATCCCCGTGCTCCGACCCGACTACGTCAAGGACTCCGCCATTCGCGAGAACCATGCGGACTACATGCGAGGCATCTCGCATTGTGACGTGGTCGTTCCCATTTCCCAATTCTCGGGCGACTGCCTCGATACGTTCTGGAAAGCGAACGATCTCGCCGGGCCGCGGGTCCGTGTCAACGCCCTGCCCGGCGAGTTCGGTGGCACGTCCCGAGTTGTCGCCCCAGCCAACTCGTCGTCCGAAGGACCGATGCGCATTCTCTGCGTATCGACGCTGGAACCCAGAAAGGGGCACAGGAAAATACTTGCGGCCCTGCGAATGCTGGCAAAGGACCATCCTGATTTTGACTGGGAAATCACGTTTATCGGGAATCGATATGCAGGGGCCCAGGACATTGCCGACGAGATGACGGCATTCTGTCAATCCGAACCCCGTGCGAAATGGCTCGGTATCGTCGACGACGACACGTTGCGTAGGGCCTACTCCGATTCGACACTGACAATCTACGCCTCCGAAATCGAAGGTTTCGGCATGCCCATCATGGAAAGCCTGTGGCACGGCAAGCCGTGTATTTGCCACTCGGATGGCGTGATGCGTGAGCTCGCGAGCGACGGCGGCTGCCTGACGGCAGATATGACAACACCCGGCCGAATCGCGGATGCCTTGTTCAAGATGGGCAGTGATCTGGCACTGATACAACGCCTGACTGAACAGGCCGGTAAGCGCGCCATCAAGAACTGGCAGGAATACACGTCCGGCTTTCTCGAGATACTCGACGAATCGACGGATACCGAGGACGAAGATGCCCACGACGACGACGTGCAGGCGGCCATTGGTGAATCGCTGTCGCTCATCCGTGACTACGGCATCAGCACCGCATCGCGTGTCTTCCTTAACGCCCTTTTCAAACGGGTGTCGCTTGGTAGCACGCTCATCATCACTGACAAGCAGGTAGACGCATTGATACAGGTGCCCGATGGGCGCGCAGTATTCGCGCTCAACCCGGACGACAAATCGCACGACGTCCGCTCGGGTGACGACCACGTCGTCCGCATCAGCGGACCGATCGATATTTCGCTTCCGCTCGTGCTTGAAGAACTCGATGTCCGGGGCCCCTATCCAGATTCGATACTGGTCGTGTCCGATGATGAGCGCCTGGTCGCACAAGCCCTCGACATCACCCATGCATACGCGACGAAGCAGCCGCTCGCCGTTTATCTCGAGACGAACTTGCCGGACATGATCAGGCTGAAACGGCACGCAGTCTTTCAAAACGATCGTATGTCCGTCGTTTCCAACGACCGCCGAAATTCGGAACCGACAGGCGATATCGTGTCACTCGGGAGCTAACGTCAAGAGTGGT